>NZ_VFUR01000007.1:0-284052 GCF_006441095.1 Mesorhizobium sp. B2-5-4
ATCCAGGCGATGAAGGCCGCCAACATCGACATGAAGGCAGTCGTCGTCGGCGGCGTCGACGCCACTCAGGACGCGCTCGCCGCCATGCAGGCCGGCGACCTCGACGTAACCGTGTTCCAGGACGCGGCCGGCCAGGGCGCGGGTGCGCTGGATGCGGCACTCAAGCTGTCCAAGGGCGAGAAAGTCGAACACAAGGTCTACATCCCATTCCAGTTGGTGACCCCCGCGAACATCGACAAGTTCCTGAAGAAGAACTGAGGTAGCAGATCGCTAGATACGGGGCGGCGCTTAAGCTCAAACAACAACAGCGCCGCTCCGCCTTTCTCCTGTCGCGCGACCGCGACGGGAGGGCGATCTCGGCTGACGGGAGGATCAAAGACGTGGCACAGACATCTCACGGCGTCGGCGGGGTCAGCTATGACGCCAAGAAGCGCACATGGCCGGCCGAATTCAACGTCTTTCTGGCGCTTGTCATCCTCGTCGTCATCTTCGAACTGATCGGCCGCATCTTTCTCGGCGACAGTTTCCTGTTCAACACCCGCAGCGACGTCTCCGGCATCTTCAACGAGGCCCGCCTGCAGATCATCATCCTGCAGGTGTCGATCGTCGGCATCATCGCCATCGGCGTCACGCAGGTGATCATTACAGGCGGCATCGACCTGTCCTCGGGCTCGATCGTCGGCGCGACCGCCATGATCGCCATGAGCTTCGCCCAGGTCGCGACCGTCAACGGCAACCCGAATCCCAAGGCGATGTTCCTGGCGCAGGGCTGGACCGACCTGCCGGTGATCGTCCCGGTGCTGGTGGCGATCGGCTGCGGCCTGCTCGCCGGCTTCGTCAACGGCGCGCTGATCGCCTACACGCGCATTCCGCCCTTCATCGCCACGCTCGGCATGATGGTGACCGCGCGCGGCATCGCCAAATGGTGGTCCAAGGGCCAGCCGATCTCGTTCCCAACAGACAGTTTCGCCGCGATCGGCAAGGGCCTGATGCCAGTCATCATCTTCCTGTCACTGGCGGTGCTGTTCCAGCTGATCATGACCTACACCAGATATGGAAAGCATTGCTACGCGATCGGCTCCAATGAGGATGCCGCGCGCATGTCGGGCATCAAGATCGCCAACCACAAGATCCTCGTCTACGTCATCGCCGGCATACTCGCCGCGCTCGCCGCCGTGGTGCTGTCCTCCAAGAACCTTACCGCCCAGGCCGGCATGGGCGTGATGTATGAACTCGACGCGATCGCCATGGCGGTCATCGGCGGCGTTTCGCTGTCGGGCGGCCGTGGCTCCATCATCGGCACGGTGATCGGCTCGCTGATCTTCGGCGTCATCATCTCCGGCTTCACCTTCCTGCGCCTCGACGCCTACTACCAGGAGATGGTCAAGGGCGTGATCATCGTCGGCGCGGTCGTTCTCGATCAGTGGCGCCAGCGCATGCGGGCATTGAGGGCTTGACCATGTCAGATATCGTCCTGAAGACCGAAAACCTGACCAAGCGCTATGGCGGCGTGCATGCGCTGGAAGGCGCCAACTTCGAGCTGCGCAAGGGCGAGCATGTCGCCATCATGGGCGACAACGGCGCCGGCAAGTCGACCTTCGTGCGCCAGATCACCGCTGTCGAGCAGCGGACCAGCGGCCAGGTCTGGTTCGACGGCAAGGAAGTGAATTTCGCCGGCCCGATCGAGGCGCGCGAGGCGGGCATCGAGACGGTGTTCCAGAATCTGGCGCTGGCCGACGATCTCGACGTGCCGTCGAACCTGTTTCTCGGCCGCGAAAAAGTACTGTTCAATCTCGGGCCGTTCTCCATCCTCGACCGCAAATACATGCGCAAGGCGACCGAGGCGGCGCTGGTGCGCACGGCGGTGAAGATCCCCAATCTGTCCAACACCATCCGCCACATGTCGGGTGGCCAGCGCCAGTGCGTGGCGATCGCTAGGACCGCGACCTTCGCCTCCAAGCTGATCATCATGGACGAGCCGACGGCCGCACTCGGCGTGCAGGAGACGGCGCAGGTCGAAAACATCATCCGCACGCTGAAGGACAATGGCGAGCCGCTGATCCTGATCAGCCACAATATGCGCCAGGTGTTCGACCTTTGCGATCGCATCGTGGTGTTCCGGCGCGGCCGCATCGTCGCCAATCTGCGCAAGGAGAATACCGACGGGCAGGACATCGTATCGTACATCACCGGCGCCAAGACCGGCGAGGCGGAGTTGCAGGCCGCCTGAGAATGGAAAAGACGTCTATGCCGCAAGAACCCCTGGCGCCGGCATCGACCAGATGGCGGCGCCCGGACCTTGCGTGAACTCGTTATGACGCAAGTCGGTCAGTCCGTCTGTTCATGGGTCAGCCCTCGACAGTGTAGCCCGCCGATGCCATGACGCGCAGCAGCTCGCGATGGCCGATCCTGGCCATTTCCAGCGGCGGGTTCTTGATCGGGTCCTGCTCGGCCTCGACGACAAACCAGCCTTCATAGCCGTGGCCGGCGAGCCGTTTGACGATGGCCTCGAAGTCGAGCGAGCCATCGCCCGGCACGGTGAAGGCGCCCTTGACGACCGCATCGAGGAAGCTTTCGCGGGAGCGATCCAACCCGTCGATGACGGGCTGGCGCACATCCTTGGTGTGAACGTGGCTGATGCGATGGTGGTGATTGTCGATCACGCGCAGCACGTCGCCACCGGCAAAGGCCATGTGGCCGGCATCGTAGAGAAGGGGTAGCGCCTCACCAGAATGCTCCATCAACAGGTCCACGTCCTGCTCGGATTCGATCGGTGCCGCCATGTGGTGATGGTAAGCGATTGGCATGCCCTGCTCGGCGCACCATTCGGCGAAAGCGGTCATCTTCCGGCCATAGGCCTTGATCTCCTCTTCGCTCAGGCGACGACGGGTGGCGAGGGGCGCCGAGCGGTCGCCCTGGATTGTGCCCGCGGTCTCGCCATACACGATACAGGGCGCGCCCACGGCCTTGAACAGCGCCATCTGTTCGGCAATGCGGTCCTTCTCGCGGGCAATGTCGCCATCAAGCAGCAAGCCCGAGAACCAGCCCCCGCAGACTTTCATGCCATAGGTGTCGAGGATCGGTCCGAGCACGCCTGCATCCATCGGGAATCGGCGCCCGGTCTCCATGCCGGAAAAGCCAGCCTCCCGCGCTTCGGCAAGGCATCCCTCGAGCGAAATGTCACCACTCAGTTCCGCAAGATCGTCGTTCCACCACGCGATCGGCGCGATGCCAAGCTTGGCTTTCATGCTCTAATTTCTCCTTCCACAGAGGACGCAAATGGCTGCGTTGCGATCTATTATGAAATGTCTATTGACAAATCAATAGATGCTGCAATGATTATTGCAATACGGTTTTAGGGAGGACTGCGCCAACTCGCGCAGGGCACGCGGTCCATCGGATATGCCGAGGATCAGCGCCGCCGGAGGGTACTCCAAACGGAGTGAAACACCCGTCCCGCAATGCCGGAATCTTGTGACCGCCGCGCTGTCTGCGTGGCGTGTCTCGTGCTGTTTTCAGGATGCTCAGATGTATGGCGACTACGGACTTTTCATCGACGGAGCCTGGCATTCAACGGGCGGAGGAGGCCTAACCCCGGTATTCAGTCCGGTTACCGAAAGGGCGCTCGGCGAGGTAGCTTGCGCGAATGGGGAGGACACTCGCGACGCACTCGAAAGTGCCCAACGGGGGTTTCGTTCATGGAAAGCCAAATCCGCCTTCGAGCGGGCTGATGCCCTGCATCGCATTGCCGATGAAATGCTGCGCCGCAAGGACGAAGGGGCGCGGATGATCTCCAGCGAGACCGGCAAGCCGCTGGCGCAGTCTGAGCGGGAATGGGCTCTCGCGGTCGATCAATTCCGCTGGCACGCCGAAGAGGCGCGTCGCATCTACGGGCGTGTCATCGAGAGCCGTGTCCCGGGCGGGCGTTTCGAGGTCCTGCATGAGCCTGTCGGCGTCGCCGCGGCCTTCACGGCCTGGAACTTCCCCGCAGCACTCGTGGCCCGCAAGGTCGCGCCGGCGCTGGCCGCAGGCTGCTCGATCGTGGTGCGTCCCTCGAGCCAAACCCCGGGCACGGCCATGGTCATGATTGACTGCATGCGAGCGGGCAACCTGCCTGCGGGCGCGGTCAGCCTGCTGGTCGGTCCGACGGATGCCACCTACACGCCCATCATGGCGTCGAAAATAGTCCGCAAAGTGTCCCTGACCGGCTCAACGCGGGTCGGTCAGCAGATGATCCGCGATGCCGCCGATACAGTCAAAAAGGTCTCGATGGAGCTGGGCGGCAACGCGCCGCTGATCGTCTTCGACGATGCCGATCTCGAGACGACACTCGGTGTGGCCGTGCCGACCAAATATGCCAATGCCGGCCAGGTCTGCGTCACGCCCGACCGCTTCTTCATCCATGAAAGCCTGCATGACAAATTCGTTGAAGGGTTCGTCTCCCGGGTCAAGTCGCTGAAGCTTGGCGATGGTCTCGACCCCTCGGTGCAGATGGGGCCGCTGATCAACGGCAAACGGCTCTCCGACATCGAGGCCGTAGTCGCGGAGGCCGAACGGCAAGGGGCAACGATCGCCGCTGGCGGCCGCCGTGCGGCGACCTTCAACGCCGGGCATTTCTTCGAGCCGACGGTGCTGACCAACGTCAGCGACGACATGGCGGTCTTCGCCGAGGAGAATTTCGGTCCGGTGGCGGCGATCACCTCGTTCTCCAGCGACGACGAGGCGCTGCAGCGCGCCAACACCTCCGATATGGGGCTTTCGGCCTATGCGTTCACGCAAAGCCCGAAGCGTGCACGCCGGGCGATTGCCGAGCTGAAGGCTGGAATGGTCGGCATCAATAGCTTCGCACTTGCTGCCTCGGAGGCGCCGTTCGGCGGTACCAATTTTTCGGGCATGGGCAGGGAAGGGGGGATCGAGTCGATCACAGATTACCTCGATACCAAGCTCGCCCAGGTCGTTTTCTAAGGGTTGCCGCCATGATCCCCAATACCCTCAAGAAGCTCTGGGCCGAAGGCCGTCCGACCATCAATGGCTGGCTCTCCATAGGCAACTCATTCACCGCCGAGATCATGGCCGCGCAAGGTTATGACAGCATTGGCATCGACCTGCAGCACGGTGCGCTAGACTACAACGCCATGCTGCCCATGCTGCAGGCCATGCGTGCCTCGGGCGTCACCCCGCTGGTGCGCGTCCCCTGGCTTGAGCCGGGCATCATCATGAAGGCGCTGGACGCGGGTGCCTACGGGATCATTTGCCCGATGATCAACACCGCGGAGGAAGCCGCACGATTTGTCTCCTGTGTGCGCTATCCGCCGGCCGGTCAGCGCTCTTTCGGGCCAACCCGCGCCAATTTCGCGGTCGGCGCCAACTATGCAACGGAAGCCAATGGCGAAATCCTTGCCTTCGCGATGGTCGAGACCGCCGAGGCGATGGCCAATCTCCATGCGATCGCAGCGACGCCAGGGCTCGACGGCATCTATGTCGGGCCGGCCGACCTCACCTTCAGCCTGCACGGCGGTCGCCTGCCTCCGGCCTTCGATCGCGAAGAGCCGGAAATGATCGAGGTTTTGCAAGCCATTGTGCGGGCCTGCCGCAAACACGGCATTCGCGCCGCGCTGCACTGCGGCACTCCGGAATACGCCGGGCGCGCCGTGGCATGGGGCTTCGACATGACCACCGTCTCCAATGACGTGCGTTTACTCGCCGGCGCCGCAGAAACCGCCGTCAAGCGGTTCAGGGCCCTGATGGCTGGAGCCTCAGCCAAGAGCGTCAACGCCAAGGGGGGCTACTGATGCCTCACGTGCTTGTTGCCGGCAAACTGCATCCAAGCGGTATAGCCCTGCTCGATCGGACGCCAGGCGTAACCTACGACTATGTCGAGGAGGTTTCCGAGCCAAGCTATGCCTCGCTGATCGGCAAGGCCGATGGGCTGGTCATTCGCACCCAGCCGCTTTCCGCGCCGACGGTCGACAAGGCACGCAACCTCCGCATCGTCTCGCGGCATGGGGTCGGCTACGACTCGGTTGATCTGCCGGCGCTCAATAAGCGCGGGATCGCGCTGGCGGTCGTCGGCGATGTCAATTCGGTCTCGGTGGCTGAGCACGCCATGATGCTGCTGTTAGCTGCCAGCAAGCGCACGCTGCGCGCCGATCGGGCCGTCCGCGAAAAAGGATGGAACTGGCGCAACAAGCTCGAGGCGTCAGAACTTGCGGGCAAGCGGCTGCTCATCCTGGGTTACGGCCGGATAGGTCGGCATCTTGCCCGCATGGCTGCCGGCTTTTCTATGGAGGTTGAAGCCTACGATCCGTTTCTCGAAAAGATTGGCTGGCCGGATGGTCCGGTGAGGCCGGCCTGCGACCTCGCCGCTGCGCTGGGCCGTGCCGACGCGATATCCGTGCATGCGCCCAAAGGCGAGAGGCCGTTGATCGGTGCCCGTGAATTCGAGCTCATCAAGCGTGGCGTCGTCCTGATCAATACCGCCCGTGGTGGCGTGGTCGAGGAGCTCGCTCTGATTGAGGCGCTGCGGACCGGCACGGTTGCGGCCGCGGGCCTCGATGTTTTCGACCAGGAGCCGCCAACGCCGGACAACCCGTTGCTGGCGATGGATCAGGTCATCCTCACGCCCCACATCGCCGGTCTTACCGTTGAATGCGGGGAACGCATGGCGCTGTCGTCGGTCAAGAACGTCCTCGATTTTTTTGAAAGCAAGATCGATCCCGCGCTGGTCGTCAATGGGGCCGAAATCAATGGGAAATGAGAAGCCCAAGCTGCGGGTCGGGCTGATCGGGACCGGTTTCATGGGCAAGACCCATTCGTTTGGATTCGCCGCAGCGGAACGTGTTTTCGATCTTCCGTTCGAGCTCGAGCTTCATACCATCGCGGACCGTACCGAAGAACTTGCCGGCGCAGCCGCGCGGACGCTCGGCTTCAAGAACGCTACCGGAGATTGGCGCCGCCTTGTCGGCGATCCGGACATCGATCTCGTCGACATCACCGCGCCAAACGCGTTCCACCGCGAGATGGCGCTGGCCGCTATCGCCGCCGGCAAGCACGTTTATTGCGAGAAACCGCTTGCTCCGCGTGCAGCCGAGGCCGCCGAGATGGCAAATGCTGCCGTGGCTGCCGGCGTGCGCACCCAGGTCGGGTTCAACTACCTTTGCAATCCGATGATGGCCCTGGCCCGTGAACTCATCGCGACCGGTGAGCTTGGCGAAATCCGCAGCTATCGCGGAATCCACGCCGAAGACTACATGGGCGATGCTGAAAGTCCCTTCACCTTTCGCCTCGACCCGGTTGGGGGCGGTGCGCTGGCCGATCTCGGCAGTCATGCCTTGGCGACCGCCGAGTTCCTTCTCGGCCCGATCGAGCGCGTTCTTGGCGACGAGGTCACCGTCATCAACAGTCGTCCGGACGGCAAGGGCGGCCGTACGGCCGTCGAGGTCGACGACATCGGCCGGGCTTTCTTGCGCTTCGCCAGCGGCGCCACCGGCAGCATCGAGGCGAGTTGGGTGGCGAGCGGCCGCAAAATGCAGCACGATTTCGAGATATATGGCTCGAGAGGTGCGCTGACCTTCAGCCAGGAGCGCTTCAACGAACTGCAATTCTACACCAATGCGGACGCCGGTCGAGTTCGCGGCTTCCGTCGTATTGAGGCCGGGCCTGATCATCCACCCTATGGGCTGTTTTGCGTGGCCCCCGGCCATCAGCTTGGTTTCAACGATCTCAAGGCCATCGAGGTCGCGCTGTTTCTCGAAGCTATCGCCGGGATCCGCGCCGAGCCATTCAGCTTCCGCTCCGGACAGCGCATCCAGGAACTTGTGGAAGCGATCCATACCTCGGCGACTGCAGGCCGTTGGGTCAGCACAGTTTGATGGCAATTTCGAATGCGGCGCCCGGGCGGTCGCCGAAGAACTTCATTCGACGGGCTTGCGCGTTTTGCAGGGCAGGAACTTTATCCTGTGGGCGTCGCACGTAGCCAGAATCCATGAGATAGGTGGTATCGGCGCGTCCTATTTTGCCGATACAGGATGGATCGCGCGAAGCCGGATGACGGCGAGTCCAATGCCGCCCCGAAGCGATTCATGCGTTTTTGCAAGGAATATTGCTCGATCGCAAAGTTTCGGTATTGTGGGTGATCGAAAAAGGATCAGGCATGGACCACTTACGATCGAAGCCTCAGTCTGCCGGCGAGTTGATGACTATCTTGAACTCAGCTCAGGATAACATGGGCAGAGGCGGGCGTCGCGTGGCGAATTTCTTCATCGCGAACCTTGGCGAGACAGCCCTTCTGTCAGGTTCCGAGGTTGCCAGTCGCTGCGGCGTGAACGCATCCAGTGTGGTGCGTTTTGTCCAGACCTTGGGATTTTCGGGCTACCGGGAATTTCAATCAGTTCTCCAACAGCATCTGTCCGCCTCAATTGTGGAAGCCAGGCAGTCCGGCGCGGGTGGAATTACCTTGCCCGAGATTTCAAAACCGCTTCGTCTCGTTCTTCTTGCCGACTCAGGACGATCGTTCAACGAGGCTGCGGAAGCCGCCGCCAAGAACTTCAGCGCGCAATATGCATCGACTGAGATCGAAACGGAGTCGTATGCTTCATACGACGTCCAGCCTGAGGACTTTGCGCGCCGGATCGAGAGCGCGGCTGAAAAGTCCGATGGCATTATTCTGGTCGCCAGAGAGCATCCAGCAATCAACGATGCCGTGAGGGCGGCCACTGGACGGGGCCTCCCGGTGATCTGCCTGACCACCGATCTCCCTTTGTCAGGTCGAGTAGCCTATGTTGGCTCGGATCAATATGTGTCGGGGGCTACGGCAGCCTGGCTGTGTGGCCGAATGCTCCCGCGTGGGACTGCCGGCAAAGTCCTATTTGTTTGCAGCGTGCCGTTTCGCTGCCACCAAGATCGGGAGCAGGGATTCCGGCACGTCCTGCGATCCGAATTCTCAACCCTCGCTATCGATGAGAGGGTGAGCTCCAATGAGAGTATTGAGGTCATATACGAGGCAGTCCGGCGATACATCGCAAAGAGCGGTCCGCCGGCAGCCATCTACAACGTTTCAGGGGCCAACCTCGGGGTTGGGCGCGCATTGGAGGCTGAAGGTCTCAGTAATTCGACCGTCTTTGTCGGCCACGAATTGAACGCGAATTCCCGCTCTCTGCTCGAGCGGGGAATCATGGATGTGACGATCGGCCACGACTTCGATCGCGAAATTGCGCTATCGGTAGATTGCATACGGACGGCGCGCCAAGGCATCCAGCCTGTAAATCGAATTACGCAAAGCCAGGTTTTTACCCGCTTCAACTGCGCCACCTTCTGATTGATCGCAGTGTTCTGCGGCGAGTTAGGATGATTGGCGACGAAGTGGCGAATCCTTCTGTCGCCAGGTCGCCTCTCTAGATGGCCAGCTTGGCCACAGGCGTTGGAGGGGCGAAGGGGTAGGCGCCCCAGACCGACTGGTCGAAATTGATCACCGAGCCAGTCATCATCCCGGCATCCTCCGAAGCCAAAAATGCGACGGCCTTGGCCACCTCCGCAGGAGCCAACAGGCGCTCAAAAGGTTGTTCGGCCGCAGCCTTTTCGAGCCAATTTGCGTCTGCGCCGTGATACTCGCGCTGGATGCGATCCTCGCCGTCGGAAGCCATCCAGCCGATGTTCAGCTGATTGACCCGGATCTTGTTCCGCATCGTTGCAAACGCCGTGTTGCGCGTCAGTGTGGCAAGAGCACCCTTGGAGGCGCAGTAGGATGCGATAAACGGCTGCCCGGCGAGCGCTGATGTAGAGCCAATGTTCACGATCGCACCTTCGATACTGTCTCGGACCATCCGTCGAATTGCTTCCTGCATCAAGAAAAAGGGAGCGCGCGTGTTGATCGCGAACATCCGGTCGAAAAGCTCCTCGCTCGTGTTGAGGATGTCACCACGGTCCGTAAGGCCGGCGGCGTTTACCAGGATATCGACGCGCCCAAAGGCCGTATCCGCGGCCTCAATCACCGTCCGGCAATCGGCCACATTCGCCAGATCGGCCTGAACGAAGCGCACGACGCAGCCCGTTTTAGCCTCAATCGCTGCAGCGACGGCGCCGCCCTTGTCGGCGTTGCGCCCACAGGTGACAATTCCGGCCGCGCCCGCGTCTGCGAGATGCATGGCGATCGCAGCGCCCAGTCCCTGCGTCCCGCCGGTGACCACCGCGAATTTCCCATCGACTCTGTTCATTTTCAAGGCCTCCTCGGTCTGCAATGAATTTTGCAGAAGAAATCAATGCGGAATTAGTATTGACACACGTGCGGAAATGCAAGATATTTTGCATCGTGCACGCAAAGATTGGTGCTTGGCTTGCACGATAGGCCGCAGGGAGGAAATTGATGTTGCGTATCGCCGTGCTCGGCTGTGGCCGAATTGGTCAAATGCATGCTGCCAATGTCGCGCGGCATCCCCGATCCACGTTGGCGGCGGTATTTGATGTCAATTCAGAGGCGGCCGAAAAGGTCGCGGCGGCTCAAGGCGTTAAGGCCGCGGCCAGTGCAGAGGAGATTTTCGCCTCCGACACGGTGGACGCCGTTCTGATCGCCACGGCAACTCCCACCCACGCCGACTACATAGAAATGTCAGTCGCTGCGGGTAAGGCGGTGCTATGCGAGAAGCCGATCGACCTTAGCCTCGCCCGCGTCGAGGCGTGCGCCGCCAACATCGGCAAGACCAAAATCCCGATCCAACTCGGCTTCAACCGTCGTTACGATCCTGGGCACAGCGCAGCGCGAACTGCGATGCTGGCCGGCGATATCGGCGAACTGCACCAGGTCGTTATCACGTCCCGTGACCCCGCGTTGCCTCCAAGAGCCTATCTGGAGGCTGCGGGTGGGCTGTTCCGCGATATGACGATCCACGACTTCGATTTGGCTCGCTTCATGCTTGGCGAAGAGCCGACCGAGGTCTTCGCGCTAGCCAACGCACTCATCGATCCGGCGCTCGGAAAGGAACTCGATGAAGTCGACAGTGCGATGTTCATCCTGAGGACCGCGTCGGGCAAGCAGTGCCACATCAACAATTCGCGCACGGCGGTCTACGGCTACGATCAGCGCGTTGAGTTGATCGGGAGCGCCGGTATGCTTCTTTCCGACAACCGCAAACCCCACGAATTGCGACGCTTTACCAGCACGGCCGCCGAGGCAAGCCAGCCGTACCAGTTCTTCTTCCTAGAGCGCTACCTGGAGGCCTTCATGGCGGAGATCGACGGGTTCGTGGACTGTGTGGAGAAAGGCGCCGTTCCGCTGGCAAGTTTCGAAGATGGGCGCCGTGCGCTCATCCTGGCGGAAGCGGCTTACAAATCCATGAAAGAGGGACGTTTGGTGCGCGTCTCCGAGGTGGCTGCATAAGCATTCGGCGGCGGATCCGCAGGAGGATGAAAGATCCGCGCAGTGGGAGGAGTGGCGTTTGGTGAAGTATGGGCTCGCACGGATCGTCGTGTCGGGAAATGACCGAGACCGGCCCCGCGATGGCGCGGGCATCTTGGCTCCGCCTTCCTTGCGATCACGATCGAAGGAGAATCCCGACAGCGTGCCCGCACTCCAACTTCTCCAGCAGGGCTTCTTTCAGTGCTGCCGGCACTGCAATTGCATTTGCGCGTGACGACATCGCGAACGGTGTCTCATCGCAAGGTCGAACCTTTCTGTGGTGAGCACAGAAGGCCTAAGCGGTGTCAGGCCCCGCTCAACGGGCAGTCGGACCGCGCAACAAAAGGAGGAACCAATGAAATTTCCAAGTCTCCCCATTTCTCGCCGCAGGGCCGCCAGCACAGTGGCTTTCGGCGCGCTGTTCCTTGCAATAACCGCTGGGACCGCGCTTGCCGAATACAAAGCCGCGGACGTGAGGATCGGTTTCACCCCGAAGTTTCTCAAGGATGATTTCCAGACCCTGATGCTGGATCTCTCGAAGAAGGCCTTCGATGCAAAAGGTTTCACCCTGGTCGGTGCTCCTGATCCGAATGGCGATATCGCTGCCGAAGTCGATGCGCTCCAGAACCTGATTGCCAACGGCGCAAACGTTCTGGTCTTCGCTCCCATTGACGCAGCCGGAATCGTTCCCGCGGTCAAGAAGGCGAATGACGCCAACGTCCTCGTTTTCTCGATCGATGACGCCCCCGCGGGCGGCAAAGTGACGGCAACGGTGCGCGCGGACAATGTCGACGCCGGCGTTCAAGGCGCCAAGGAGATGGCCAAGCGCCTGCAGGCGAAGCCGTGCTGGACCGATAACAGCTGCATCGTGCTTGAGCTACAGGGTGCCCTGACCACACCAAACGGCCGCGATCGATCCGATGGTTTTTCCAAAACGCTGCATGAACTCGCGCCCAAGGTAAACCTGATACAGCGCCCGACCGAATGGACTGCCGATATGGCCGCCGATGCTGCGCAGAACGTCCTCACGCAGAATCCCTCGTTGAGCGGCATCTTCATGGCGTCCGAACTCATGGCCTCGGCCGTGAACGCGCAGCTCACCAACGGCGGCAAGGGCGCTCCGGTGGGTGACCCGAACTCGGTGATCCGCATCGCAATCGATGGAACGCCTCAAGGGCTTCAGCTGATCCGCAGCAAGGCCCTCGACGCGACGGTGTCACAGCCCCTGAGCGCCTATGCGACCAAGACGGCCGAGCTGATCGAACTCGTCTCCAAGGGTGGCAAGATCGAGATCGGGCCACGTGACGACGGCCAGGTCATCGATACACCCGTTGGACCGCAGTACCAGCTCAAGGCGACGCTGGTGACAGCCGACAATGTGGACTCACCTGATCTGTGGGCGAACAAGATCGGCAAGTAAGCAGGACCCAAGGGGAGGAGCCGAAGATCATGGACAACGCGCGACCCATCGTCGAGATGCGTGACATCGCCAAGACCTTTGGCTCGACCCGGGCTCTTCGCGGCGTGAATTTCACCGTCATGCGTGGTGAAGTTCACGCCCTGTTGGGCCGCAATGGCGCGGGAAAGAGCACGCTCGTTTCCACCTTGAGCGGATATGTTTCGGCCGATACCGGATCGATCAGAATCGGAGAGGTCGAGGTAGAAGCGGTCGGCCAACACTATGCGCCCAGCATTCGCAAGCTGATCGCCCACGTTCAACAAACCCCTCAGCTGTTCAACCTGCTAACAGTGGCGGAGAACCTTTTTGTAGAGAACCCTCTCGTCCGCAGAGGGTTCGGCGTGGTGAGCCACAAGCTGATGTTGGAGCGCGCCGCTGAGCTGCTGAGCGAATGGAATATGGACATCCAGCCCCGCTCGCTTGCAGGAGAGCTGGGCGCCGGGACGAGACAGCTGCTCGAGATCATGAAGGCCCTCAGTCGGGGTGTGCCCATCATGATTCTGGACGAGCCAACCGCGGCGTTGAGCAATGCGGAAAAACGGATTCTGTTCGAGCATGTGCGGGCACTCAAAGCCAAGGGAGTCTCGTTCGTCTATATCTCGCATCACCTGGACGAGGTTTTCGAGATTGCCGATACAGTCACGATCTTGAGGGATGGCAAGGTCGTGAAGGAACGCGAGCCAGTGGGGGGTCTCGACGTAGAGACCATCGCCGACCTTATGATGGGTGAAAAGACGGTCCGAAGCACGCGACAGGACTTCCTGACGGAGGAAGCCCCTGTTCTGCTCCAGGCCAAGGGAATTCGGCTCGACAGCTTTTCGGAAAAGGATATCAACTTTGCCGTTAGGGCGGGCGAGATCGTGGCCCTGGCAGGTCCGGTGGGTGGCGGGAAGGAAGCACTCGCGATGGTCCTTGCTGGCCAGCAAAGGCCTGAAAGAGGCGAGGTGATCAGCCCGCGTGGAAAGCTACCGACTATCGGGCTGGTTCCGACCGACAGGCATGCCAGCGGCTACGTTGGCATTCTGGGTGTTCGTGAAAATGTGGCGATCGGTGGCCTTGACGTCCTGTCCGGCAAACTTGGTTTTATCAGCAAAGGCAAGGAAGCCAAGCACGTCGGGCGCCTTGCCCAACAGACGAACGTAATCGCATCGTCTCTGGAGCAAGCGGTGAGCCAGCTCAGTGGCGGCAATCAGCAGAAGGTTGTTTTCGCGCGCGCGCTTTGTCGAGCTCCCGAGGTCATCATCGCTCTCAGCCCAACCCGCGGCGTCGATGTAGGAGCCAAGGAGCAGCTCTATTCGCTGTTACGGGATCTTGCCAGCAAGGGGTTAGGCGTTGTGGTGGTCTCGGACGAAGAAGACGAAATTGATCAACTGGCAAACCGGGTCGTTATCGTGTTCGAGGGGCACGTCGTTGATGAACTGGTGGGCGGATACACAATCAAAGATCTAATCCTGCGAATGGAGGGCGTCGTATGAGCACCGATATCGTGAGCAAATCCACGCCGAAGAAGGAACATTCCGGACAGTCACGACTATCCGTCTTTGGAAGCGCCTTTGTGGCCGGTGGTTATACGATGTACCCGGTCCTTCTCATACTGGTGATCGTTGGTGCCATCGTTGCTCCTCGGTTCGCCACGGCGGCCAATCTGCTGAATATCCTCGACCAGGTCAGCGTTCTGGGCCTGACGACAATCGGACTGACTTTCGTAGTCCTGATAGGTCGACTGGATCTCTCGCTCGAGGGAATTGTCGGCTTCGCTCCGATGTTGGCGGCTGTCACACTCGTGCCTGCGGCGGCTGGCGGGCTTGGATTGGAGTTGCCGAGTTGGACTGGCCTATTCGTTGCCCTGGGTACTGCGGGGTTGATCGGGTTTTTCAATGGTTTCATGGTCGTCAGGGTGGGTCTAAACCCGTTCATCTCGACGCTCGGGCTGCTTGTGCTGCTTCGCGGCGGAGTGCTGATCATTTCCAACGGGCGATCGATCTACTCTCCCGGCAAAGCGCTGACCTATCTCGGTTCCGAGAGTTGGCTCGGTGTTCCAGTGTCTGTGATCGTATTCATTGTGGTAGCGGCCGTGGTCGGCCTGGTCTTCCACTACCACCGCTATGGCCGCGCCTTGTATGCTATAGGCGGCAATGAAGACGCTGCGAGGGCCGCCGGCATTAACGTGGACAAGGTTATTTGGTCGGCGTTTGTCTTCGCGGCTCTCTTGGCGGGCTTAGCCGGTGTTCTGATGACGGGGCGCCTTGATTCGACGGTGACAACCCAAGGGCAGGGGATCATTTTCTCCGCCTTTGCCGCCGCGGTGATCGGGGGCGTAAGTCTTGGCGGCGGCAGAGGGACGATCGTCGGAGTTGTTAGCGGAGTGCTCTTGATTGGCGTCATCAACAACTTGCTCACGTTGGCGCAGGTTCCGTCCTTTTACGTTCAGGCATCGACCGGTGCCGTCATCATAGTGGCAGCGGTGCTGACGACGATCGCGAGCCAACGCTCGAGCGGCGTGCGAACCCGAACGTGAGATATTATGCCGGCAGGGACCAAGGGTTTCTGCCGGCATAACTGCCAAGCTCGAATGTGGAGGCGGCGGTGAAACGGAGACCAATCGGCCGGACTGGATTGGAAGTTACCGAAATCTGTTTCGGAACAGCTCCTCTCGGCGGGATGCCGGACACGTACGGCTATAGCGTCGACGAAGCCACGGCCCTTGCGACCATCCGAGCGATTTTCGACGGCCCGGTCAACTTCATCGACGCTTCTCGCAACTACGGCTTTGGCCGTAGCGAGGAGCGGATTGGAACTGTGATCAGGGAGCGTGGTGGTCTACCTCCAGGATTTGTGCTTTCGACGAAATTAGACCGGGATATGAGTACAGGCCGCTTCGACGCCGTTCACGCCAGGCAGTCGCTCGAGGAGAGTCTTCTGGCTCTCGGTCTCGATCGCGTTCATATACTGCACCTTCATGACCCTGAGCATTCCGTGGATCTCAACGAGATCACGCGGCCAGGCGGTGCGCTCGATGAATTGTTTCGGATAAAAGAGGAAGGGCTCGCGACCGCCGTGGGGCTGGCAATGGGCCGTCTCGATATCATGTTGCCGATGGTCAAAGACTGGCCCTTTGATGTCCTGCTCAATCACAATCGCTTCACGCTTTTGAACCGATCGGCAGGTCCTCTCTTCGAGCTAGCCAATGAAAGAGGGATAGCTGTGTTCAATGCGGCTCCTTACGCTGGGGGCGTCTTGGCAAAGGGCAGTTCGCGGGTGTCTCGGATTACATATCAAGAGATTGATGAAACAATGCTCGCACCTGTGCGCCAGATCGAGGGGCTGTGCAGAAAGCATTCCGTGGCCCCTGGCGCGGCAGCACTGCAGTTCTCACTAAATGAGCCGCGGATAACCTCGACCGTTGTGGGTGTTTCAAAACCCGAAAGGATCGCCCAGACGCTTGAGTGGGCCACCGCGGCCATCCCTGAACAGGCTTGGGAGGATCTTGGGAAGATTGGGTATTCGGTGGATGATCCCGAGGCCCGGCGGATTTACAAGCCGGGCTAGTCTGCGTCATCAAAGGCGCACTGCCAAACGTTTGGCCGCGACCACCAACAGCAAGATCACCCCCCAAGCTGTGAGCGCCAGATGAGGGCTTAGTCCGATGATGTTGAAGCCGCTGGCGATGACTTGAAGAATGATCAGCGCGACGAACAGGCCAGCGATCTTTCCAAAACCGCCATACGGATCGATCCCGCCCAAGATGGCCGCGAGAACCGTTATCAATAAATAGGATTGTGCGATCTCGGCGCCGGCTGAATTGAACCGGGCCATCATGACAATGGCCGCAAGCCAGCACAACAGCGCCGACAGTACATAGACCCAGATTAGAACCCGGCCCGTGTCGACACCCGAATACCTGGTCGCCTCCGGGTTGGATCCGATCATGTGCATGCGGATGCCAAGCGGCGTGCGGGTAAGCAGCACATGAATGATTATCGCCACGACCGTGAACAGCAGGAACGAGGTGGGTACGTCCAGCACGGTTTCGTTGGACACCGCGATCAGAGCCTCGGGAAAGCCTGACACCGTGCGTCCGCGCGTGCAGTAAATGCTGATTCCATGAAGAAGCGTCATCGTGCCAAGCGTGACCAGGATGGGGTGAACGCCGGCGTACGCGACGAGGAAGCCTGTGATCAGGCCGGTCAGCACACAAAGCGCCAGCCCTGCCAGCAAGGCAGCTGTCATCCATAGCGCTAGCTCAAGGCCAGCGGCGTCCGGGGGCATCAGCGAAGTTAAGATCCAGGCCATCAGAAGGCCCGCCAGATTGGCGGTCGCGATAATTGCCAGATTGATGCCGCCCGATATCAGCGGAATTGCCATCGCCAGCGAGAGAAGGCCGAGTTCGGGCAGTTGGAACATCATCGCCTGCAGCGTCGCGGCGCGCAGGAAGATGCCCGGTTCCAGGACCGAAAAGACAGCCATCAGTGCCACGAGGAGCACAAGCAGGCCACCCTTGCCGATGATCGGCTGGCGCAAAAGCGCCATCACGCTGTCGAACTGGCTGTTGAGCTGTCGCACCCTTTGCTCCGACATCGGATTCCTCTCAACCGGCCTGGATGTGTTGCCGTCGAGTGGAACGCTTTTCAGCGTATCCGGTCATCACGATCGAGACCAGGATCGCCAGCCCGGTGACGACGCCGAAGAAGTACGAGGAAATACCGAGAAGATTGAGCCCGTTCTGCAGCATGGCCAGGAAGAGCACACCTAGCAGGACACCGGCCATCGATCCCTTTCCGCCGACGAGGCTGGCGCCGCCGAGGATGGCTACGGCAAGCACATTGAGCTCCTGCCCGGCCATCGCGGTCGGAACCGCCTGGTGAACGCGATAGGCCTGGATGAAGCCGCCGACTGAGGCGAGAAACCCAAGATAGCCATAGGCAAAGAGCTGGACGCCGAGCACGTTGATGCCAATACGGCTTGCCGCTTCCGGATTGCCGCCAAAGGCATAAACCTGCCGGCCGAGCCGTGTGTGCTTCATCAGAAAGTGCGTGAGCAGCACCACCGCCAGCATAACGAGGGTGGGCAGGCCGATCTTGACCACGTCGCCCGAGGCAAGGATTGTCCGATAGACAACGACAGGCTCGGCCCACCAGTCGGGCAGATTGTAGATCTCATGCGCATCGGTGATGTAGATCAGGAGCGCGTAGTAGATGCTCGACGTCGCGATAGTGACGATGATCGAGCCGACGCGCAGAAAATGCACGAGCACCGCGTTCAGCGCCCCAAGTGCGGTACCAAATGCTGCCGCGATCACCAGCGTTGGAATGACCGGCATTTCGTAGGTGGTGGCAAGCGTCGCGGCCAGATATTGGGCGGCCGCCGCCGTGGCCGTGAACGAAATATCGATGCCGCCGCAGACCAGGACGACGAACACGCCGGCGGCGAGGATCGCTATCACCGAATAAGCCTCGACCAGGTTCACAAGGTTCGACGCCGTCAGAAAGTGTGGAGACGACGCGGTGAGAATGATGGCCGTCACGATGATGGCTGAGCCAAGGGCGCGTTCGGGCTGTCCGAAGATGGTCGCCACCAGTCTAGGCATGCACCGCCTCCGAGAGCTGGGCCTCGGCGACCGAGCCGGGCAGGAACTCGCCGACGATGCGGCCCTGTCGCATGTGAAGAACGCGGTCGCTGTTGAAATAAACTTCCGGCACCTCGTCCGAGATCAGCAGGATGCTCATTCCCTCCCGCGCCAGCGACCTGATCAGCGCGTGGATGCCAGCCTTGTTGCGGATGTCCACGCCGATTGTCGGGCCGTCGAGGATGAGTACTTTCGGATTGGTTGCCAGCCATTTGGCAAGCACGACGCGCTGCTGGTTGCCGCCCGACAAGGTCTGACTTGCATCCTCGATGCTTGCCGCGCGAATCTTCAATTGCTCGACCCATGATTTCGCCAAGGCTGCCCGGCGACGGAACGGCACCATGCCGAACCGGTCGCTGAGCGATTTCAGCACGGTGATCGCGATGTTGTCTGCTATCGACTGCCGCAGGTTCACCCCCAGTGCGAGCCGGTCTTCCGAGGCATAAGCAATGCCTGCGGATATGGCCGCCTTGTTGGAGCGCAGCCGCACGGGATTTCCACCGACCAGGATCTCGCCGCGATCGAGTTTGGTCATGCCGAAAAGCGAGAGCGCCAGTTCGGTCCGGCCGGCACCCAGAAGGCCGATCAGGCCGAGGATCTCACCTTCGCGGATAGTGAAGGATACGTCCTCAAATTCGCCGACACGGGTCGCGCCCCTTACTTCGAGCACCGGCTTTCTTTCGTCGACGGGGCGCGCCGAAACCTTGTTCTCCAGGCTTTCGCCGGTCATCAACTCGGCGATGCGGTTGTCGTCGATCTCGCGGGCGGGAAAGGTGCCGACCTTCTTCCCATCGCGCAGCACGGTGATACGCTCGGCGATTTCGGTGACCTCTTCCAGCCGGTGGCTGACAAAAACGATGCTGATGCCCTGCGCCTTGAGCCTGCGGACGGTGGCCAGCAGCAGGTCGACTTCGTGGCGCGTCAGCGATGCGGTCGGCTCATCCATGAACAGGACGCGCGCGTTGGAAGCGATTCCCCGGCATATCGCCACGATCTGCCGCTGCGCGACCGACAGCCTGCCGACCAGCAGATCGAGGGGAAGTTGAGTATCCAGGCGCTCCAGCGCCGCCTTGGCGACCTTGCGCATTTCGGCTCGGGGCGGCAGCTTCAGCGGGGCTGACAATTCCAGCCCGATGCCGATGTTTTCCTCGACCGTGAGATTCGGAAATAGCGACAGGTCTTGGAAAATCACCTGGATACCAAGCGTCCTTGCCTGCTGGGGCGTCAGGCGGGCATGCGTTGTCCCGTCGATCGTGATGGAGCCGCCCGCATCCGGCGCGTGGACGCCGGAAAGTATCTTGATCAAGGTGGACTTGCCGGAGCCGTTCTCGCCGACTAGGCAATGGACCTCGCCAGCGGCGATCGACCAATCGATCGCGTCCAATGCCCGCGTCCCGCCAAATTGCTTGCTGATCGTGGTCAATGTGAGGAGGCTTGCGTCGCCGGCGGAAGGGCTATTCATCAGCTGACCTGCTTTTATCCACCGCAGGATTCTCGAAAGGCAAGCGAACACAACGTCCCATCCCCGACTGGAATGGGATGTTGCCGACTGCCCACCGGATACCGTGGGTCCGCTCCGACATCTGTCTGGTCAGATCACCTTGGCCCATTCATCGATGGTCTTCGGGTTAAGATCGATCTGCTTGTTGGCCCGGATGACATGGCTCGAGGCGTCCACCTCACAGGGCCCCATGCCCGGGATGTCGACGCCGTTCTTGATCTCCGTGCCGGCCGCGACCGTCTTGCCGAGCGCGACCATCGCATACCCTGAATCAACCGGGTTCCAAAGGAAACCACGGGTGATGGCGCCGGACTTCATCAGCTTCTGGCCCTGGCTCGGGATGAATGGCCCGACAACGATGACCTTGCCTATCTGGTCGCGGTCGCTGACGGCATTGCCCGCACCGATCGGCCCGTTCGCGCCGAAGATGAGGAACCCCTTCAGGTCGGGATTTGCCTGCATCTGGTCCATGGCGGTCTTGTAACTGTCGTCGACGCTATTCGAGACACCAAAGCGGTCGCCGACCTGTTGCATCTTAGGATATTTCTGCTTCTGAAGTTCAAGCGCAAAATCAGCCCACAGATTGTGCTGCACCACAGTCAGGCCGCCGACGAAGACGACATACTTGCCCTCGCCGCCGATCGCCTCGGCGAAGGCTTCGAGATGGGCCTCGCCAAAGGCCTTGTCCTGGATAAGCTCGATGTCCCAGTCGGCATTCTTCTGGCCGGGCGATTCATTCATGATGACCTTGATGCCGGCGCTCTGCGCCCGCTTCAGGACGGGCTCGAGCGCCTTGCCGTCATTCGGCACGACGCCGATCACGTCGACCTTCTTGGCGATCAGGTCCTCGATGGCCCGCACCTGCTCGGCGGGATCGTCAGTCGTCGGATTGATGATCGACGCGTCGACGCCAAGATCCTTTCCGGCCTTGAGAACGCCTTTCTCGACGTTGTCGAATCACGGGATTTTGACCTTGCCTACGATGCCTATCTTGGCCGGTTCGCCGGCTGCCCGGGCGGCGGCAGGTGCTAGGGCCGTTATCACGCCTAAAGCCGTCGCGCTCTTCATGAACGTGCGGCGGGAAATGTCGCGCATGGAAAGTTTCCTCCCATTCCAAAGTGGACAGGCCACTTTAGCCCGACCCACCTTCGAACGCAAGTGTCGCGTGTTCGAGTCAGCGTCGCAGCGCCGATATGCGTGAGAGTGCGGCGACGTCGGACTCGATCATCGCGCGGGTGCTTTCCTCGATATGGTCGAGATGCGCCGACATGGCCTCCGCCGCGCCTACGGCGTCGTGATCGGCAATGGCGCGAACGATCCTTTTATGTTCGCCAAGACTCCGACGGATGAGGGCAATGTCCTCGGTGGCGCGGCGGCGCACATCGAGCCCCATGTTGTAGAGCCCGTAGGCTATGCGATCGAGAACCGTGTTGCCGGACATTTGCCAAAGCCTGCCATGAAACTGCGCGTCGAGAATTCTGAAACCCACGGGGTCAGCCAACACGTTCTCATGCGCCACCAGCATGCCGTTGAGCGCCTCGACATCGGCATCGCCAGCATTGACTGCCGCCTTGCGCGCGATCTCGATTTCGATGATGCGGCGGCTCTCGAATACATCCGCAAGGTTGGAGGGTGTGAGTGACAGGAAGAAGTCGAGCGGCGCAAGCAGGGTTCGCGCATCGAGGCTGGTGATGTAAGCGCCGCCGCCGTGGCGGCTGTCCACCACGCCTAGCGTCGACAGGGCTCGTATCGCCTCGCGCAGACTCGGCCGGCTGATATTGAGGATCTCGATCAGCTCGCGCTCGGAAGGCAGCCGGTCTCCGGATCGCAACATGCCAGTTCGCACTAGGTCGAGGATTCGGTTGACGACCGCCTGGGCAACGCCGGTGTTGGCGGCCTGCAGCGTCTCAGCTATGGGGTGCAGCTTCGTGCCTGTCCGCTTCGACGGCCTGTCGGAACGTTGTGTCATGAGCTTTCCCATGCCTCCGCGGGTTTGAATTCGCCCCAGCTCGGTATGGGCAGTTGTAGCCCGTTTTTGATCCAGAGAAATCGCCCGTTTATGTGGGCGGCGTTTTCGCCCATCAGCCTTTCGATGAGCTCGCTCGCCTTTTCGGGATCATCGCCACCCGTCCGCTCGACCCAGGCCGCCCACTCGCGATAGCGTTCGGCGACAGGTCCGAGATCCGACACGCCATCGCGGATATCGGCCCACATCTCCGTCTTCACGTCGCCCGGATGGATCACATTCGCCGTTACGCCGGTGCCTTCGAGCTCTGCGGCGAGATGGCGCGTGAACTGATTGAGCGCGGCCTTGCTCGTGCCATAGGCGCTGTTGATCGGCCCCGGCTCATGCAGGGCAGCGGCGGAGGTGATGTTGACGATGCGCCCCCAGCGCTTGCGGACCATGTCTTCGACGAAGGCGCGGCTTGTCAGATAAGGGCCGATCGTATTGATCATTACCGTGTTGATCCAGGCCGCCGGATCGGTTTTCCAGACCAGTTGGATGGGGCCAAAGATGCCGGCCGCGTTGACAAGGATCGAAGGCGGGCCAAGGCGGGCTTCGACCTCACTTTTGATCGAGGCGACGGACTCGGCGGATGCCACATCGCCAGCGATGACAATGCCGGATCCGCCCCTAGCTTCAATGTGCTCCAGTGTATTGTTGAGCTGGTCCATGCTTCGCGAGACCAACGCAACCCTTGCGCCGCCTCGGGCAAGCCGCAGCGCAGCCAATCTGCCGATACCTCTGCCGGCGCCGGTGATCAACGCAACCTTACCTGCCAAGCCTTCCATGCTGTCCTCCAGCGATTGCGCAGAAAGGGATAGCGAAATTGAAGTGGTCTGTCCACTTTGTCGTTTCGCATCCCTTACTCGGATTTGGAAGGCCGCTTGGACCCGTCGCTTGGAGTCCGATTGAATGGAAGAAAGTTGGGGCGGCCGCGGGCGTCCCGGGACTGCCGACAATTATGGCTCGTTGAAAGCTGCGTCCAGCATTACTCGCGGGCCCCGGCTCGGCGCAGCTTGACTGCCGCCGGTCGCCGTTAAGGCCGTCCGAGTTCGTCAAGCGCATGGCGCAGTTGACCGAAGTGACCTCCTACTGACGTCTTGAACGTCTGCTTCGCGCCCAATTTCCGCCCGTTGAGGTCAACTCTGCTACTCACCATAAGTGGACAGTGCCCGGGCAGGGCTCGTTCGTTGGAGTTCTGACCCGAAGCAGCCAGAGCCAACGATCGAGCTCAGCCATCACCCCCTTCGGGCAACAATCTCGACCGGCGCGATCAGGTCGGCCTGAAATACTTTCGCTCATGTTTTTGACGATCTCGGGGCGCCGCGCTCCCATGAGTGTCTGGACGCCCAGTACTGCTCGCCCTGTAGTCGCCTGGGCGCGCTGCCGCGCGAAATGGTCAAGCGCAACATCGCGCCGCTGGCGCTCTGACAAAATCTCGAACCCCGCCGCGGAAAGCGTGTCACGGTACTGCTCTGGCGCGGCGATCGCGTTCGTGTCTGCCGTACTCGCCCATGGCAGCGGATAAGCCAGCTCGCCCGCCCCGGCGCGCATGACGTCGAAGACACCAAAACGCGCACCCGCGCGAAGCACCCGCGCAACCTCCGAAAACAGTGCGCCCTTGTCGGCAATGTTCATTCCAACGTGCAACATGTAAGCGGCGGTGAACGATCCATCTGGGAAGGGCAGCCCCAAACGCATCGCCTTGCTGCAACGAGACGAGCTCCTCGAGATGGAGCCAACTGGAAAGGACATTGCCGGCGTCAATGTAGTCGCGAGTAAGATCTATGCCAGTCACCTGGCAGCCGTATTGCGCAGCAATTTGTCTGGCCGGTCCGCTGAGGCCGCAGCCGATGTCGAGCACTCGATCCTCTGCGGTAAGCGCAAGTTGCCCTGCCAACTCTCCCGTGGCGGCGCGGCCGCCAATATGAAACTCGTCCACCGGCGAAAGGTCCTCGGCCGTGACCGTGCTTTCGGTTTTCCCCAGGCAAAACCATCACGGATGTCTGCGATCAGGGTGCCTCGTGCGTAGTGGTCAGCAACCTGTGAACGCGGCGCTGCTTCCATGATCATCGCCCCCTTTTTGGTGGCAGCTTCGTGGATCATCTCAGCCGACCATCGACATTCCCGAACTCGGTCGGTCCGACCATCATACCATTCGATCCGATGAAGCCAAATGCGGCGACACGCCCAGTACGGCTATGGCCCAGCGATCGTGAAGGGTGGCCCGGTAATCTCCATGTCGAACTGGGCCGCGATCGCCTTGATTGCGGCCAGATCTCGCGGAATCTCCAGTCCCTGCCCGGCAACCGCCGGGAAAAAGCCTTCGAGACCTCCCGGGGACAGGAGGGCGATCCATTGCGCAGGCTCGACGACGACGAACGCGTGCTCAACGCCAGCGGGAATGTGGAATATTTCTCCGGCGCTGCGTTCGGAAGTTTCCCCGGCGCGCCAGAAGCGCAGCCGTCCATGGAGAATGACGAAGATTTCGTCGGCCTCGAAATGGCGGTGGCGTGGCGGTCCGTCGCCCGGACCAGCATTGGATGCAAATGCCCCGAGCTTGCCGCCGGTCTCGCGCGCCGTCAGGAGCGTTTCGTAGTGCGTACCGTTCCAATCGGTCTGAGTACCAGGTGCTGCCCGCGTTTGCATCTTCGCCACATGTGGTTGGAGTGAAGCTTGATGGCGTCACGATAGCTACACGCTGACCTCGGGCGGTCGCCTCGTATGAACATATGAGATGCGGGGAGAATGGTTGTCAGCAAAGCCGGCTTCCGGCAGACTGCAGATCCCTTCAGGTGAGGGAGCGGTGAAACCGGCACGCATGCACGACTTCGACGGCATGGTCGGACAGATCTACGATGCGGCGGTCGAACCCGGCCGCTGGCCGCAGGTTCTCGAGACGCTGTCGGATTTCCTCGAAGGCGCCGCCACCAAGCTGACATTCCAGAACGCAAGGACGTTGCGCAGCGAAGCGAATTCGGTGCGCATGCCGCCGGAGGCGGACCTCACCTACGCGCAGTATTACTACAAGACCAATGTGTTCCTGCCGCGCATCGCCAGGCTGCGCGCCGGCGCGTTGATTCCGGTGTGGGACCTCCTGCCGCGCGAAGTCTACCAGCGCTCCGAGTTCTATAACGACTTCTGCCGGCCCGGCGACATGTGCCACCCGATCGGGGTCGTGCTGGCCAACGAACCGGACATGCGCGTCGTTTTCACCTGCGGGCGCTCCAGGACAGCCGGCGAGTTCGAGCCCGAACATCTCGACCGGCTGCGCCGCGTCGGGCCGCATCTGGTTCGAGCGGCGAGCGTGGGATTGCGCCTCTCGCGTTCGGAGATCGCCAGGAGTGCCAATGTCGAGGCGCTCGACCGCGTCGCCCAGGGCGTGCTGATCGTGGCGGCGAATAGCGAAATCCTGTTCGCCAACCGGGCGGCCGAAGTGCTGCTCACCGAAGCCGACGGAATCAGGATCGAGAAATCGGCGCTGCGCGCAAATAAGCAAGCGAATGCCGCGCAATTTCGCCGGTTGATTGCCACGGCCGCAGAGCGGTCGGAGAACGCGGGCGGTGTCATGGCGCTTACGCGCCCGGCGCCGCGTCGGCCGCTGAGCGTGCTGGTGGCGCCGCTCAAAATCGAGTCGACATGGTTCATGCCCGGCCGCCCAGCCGCGATCGTGTTCGTGGCCGATCCGGACAAAGCACCGCGGACCATGCAGGCCCAGTTGCGCGATCTCTACAGGCTGACCCCGGCCGAGGCGGCCGTGGCCACCGCGATCACCCGTGGCGAAGGGCTGCAGGCGGTCGCAGACGAAGTTGGCATCAGCCTGACCACGGCGCGCACCCACCTGCAGCACGTCTTCGAAAAGACGGAGACACGGCGACAGGCGGAACTGGTGCGCCTCATCGCGGCCAGTGGGTTTTACGAGCGACAATCGCTGGAGCGCAGCAAGGCTCGCCCAAGCTGGTCGCAAGAGCCTTCTGCAACTCGACGACATAGCACGCCCGCGGATCCGGGGGGCTGATCCTCACTATCCCTCTGCAGACCTGCCGGTCCGCTTGTGATGCGGTGGACGGCTCTCCTCCCGCCCTGCGGTATGATCGTGGGGCCAGAACTGGAGGAGATCTATGATGAGCAACGTTACGACGATTGGTCTGGATATTGCGAAGTCAGTGTTTCAAGTCCACGGGGTGGATGCGACGAGTGAGGTTGTCGTTCGCAGGAAGCTGACGCGTGGGCGCGTGCTGGCATTCTTCGAGAGCCTGCCACGTTGCCTGGTCGGTATCGAAGCCTGCAGCTCGTCGCATTATTGGGCGAGAGAACTGACTGCACGTGGCCATGATGTCCGGCTGCTGCCGGCACAGTATGTGAAGCCTTATCTGAAGCGACAGAAGAATGATGCCGCAGATGCAGAGGCGATCTGCGAGGCGGTCACTCGGCCGACCATGCGCTTCGTGCCTGTGAAATCACCCGAGCAACAAAGTGTGATGATGCTGCACCGGGTCCGGTTGATGCTCAACCGCCAGCGCACGCAGATATCGAACGCGTTGCGGGCACACCTATCCGAGTTCGGGATCGTAGCGCCGATCGGGCGGAATGGGATTGAGCAACTGCTCGTGGTCGTCAACGACGAGAACGAGGCCAGGATACCAGCTGACGCGCGGCTATGCCTTCGCATGCTCGAGGCGCAGCTCAGGGTCGTGAAGAAAACGATCGTAGGGTTCGGGCGAATGCGCGTGAGACCGAGCTTGGTCGCAGGTTGATGGAAATCCCAGGCGTCGGCCCGCTGCTGGCAAGTGCATTCGTGGCTACGGTCGCGGATGCGCATCCGTTCAAGTCGGGGCGCTGTCTATCGGCATGGATCGGACTCGTGCCGAAGCAGAACTCGAGCGGGGGAAAGGAGAGGCTCGGCAGTATCTCCAAGGCCGGCAATCGCTACTTGCGGCAGTTGCTCGTGGTGGGTGCGATGGCGGTCATCCGCTATGCCGAGCGCAACGGTACCAGGAGGCCATGGCTCGTGCAGTTGATGGCGCGGCGAACAGCCAAGGTTGCGGCGGTTGCGTTGGCCAACAAGACCGCCCGGATGGTCTGGGCACTGATGACGAACGGCGAGCGCTACAGGGAGCCGGTCATCGCATAGAACAAGATCAGGCGAGCGATCGCTGACGAGGTTGGAAAGGGCGACAGGAGCTAATGCACAAAGCCGGTTGATACCGCCGGATCAGGAAAACCCACTGGGGCCGTGCACCTCGAGTGCGAGCTTACGATCGGGACCTGAGACGCGCGAATGGCATTATGGCCAGCGGCACATGATAGGCCGCACCTACAGGTCGGATACATGGCCGCACCAACCAGCAAAGGCAAAGCTTAAAGAATCCCTTGCCAACGGAGAGCCGTCCATACACGGCCCCATTCCGGTCGAAGCAGGGCAAGGGATGCATTGAATCAGCTTTGCCGCTGCTTGAACGCGTACATCATTGGGAATGCCGATCTGAGGCGGAATTTCCACTTATCGTCAATGTCCAGATTTCCGGGCCGGGCTCTTTTGCAACCAAAACATCACGGACACGTTGTATTTCGGTCCGCAATCAGGAGAGGATGCCGTGAACGGAATAATCTATCTTATTGGCCTCGTCGTGGTCGTTTTGTTCATCCTATCACTTTTTGGACTTCGGTAAGATCATGGCCAAAATAGCCTCAACGGAAAGCGCTGCAGTGACCCCAAAAGCGGCTACATCGTCCTATCTTGAGTGGGGAGGCATATTTGGCGGGGGTGTCATCGCTTGCGCCATTTCGGTGGTTCTCCTGCAATTCGGATCGAGCGCTGGTTTGGCGCTGGGTTCTCCGACTCTTCCCAACGGTGGCGCCTCCTGGAATGTGCTCGTGGCCGGGCTGTGGGTAGTTATCGTTGCTATAGCAAGTTCCGCAGCCGGCGGTTATGTAGCTGGACGAATGCGAACGCGCTGGGAAGATAGCAATCAAAGTGAAAGCGAATTCCGCGATGGCATACACGGCATCGCAGTCTGGGCCCTAGCGACACTTGGAGCAGCGTTTTTCTTGGCGATGATTGGTGGCCACGGCGCGGCCGCCGTGGTCAATCGCCCCGACGCGCAACTCAACGAAAGCACGGTGCGCCTTTCAGCGCACATAACTGCCATTTTTAGCTTCGCGGCTGCTGCAGGCTCCGCGCTTGGCGCTGCGGCAGCATGGTTTGCAGCGATTACCGGGGGTGAACACCGCGATGAGGGAATCGCTTTTCACCACGTCGTACCGGTTTTCTTGCGCAAGCGTTAGTGCGCAACAATGCGCTCGCCCGGCCGGCAAAGCCGACCGCAGCTGTTCCAAGATCTGTTGAGATCCGTTGGAGAGTGTCAACTTGTCGCCAAGCTTGTCCAAAACCCGACGAACTGGAAACGGCCCCATACCGGTCTTCCAAGAATGTCTATCGGATCGCAATTCCTTGGGATGCTGGCATTCAGTCACGAGGCGACTGGACAATCCAATCCGCCATCAGATGGCCGCAAATCTCTATGTTGCCTCGTCCGTTCCTTGCGCTGGGACCACGTCAGGTAGGAATGAGCGCAAGTACGACACCGCCGCTCGAGCTGATTCCTCTGCATAGTGGGTCGTGACCTTGCCGTGCATAGCGTACGAGAGGGATTGGATGCCATCCACTAATGCAATGGCGGTTGCAACCTTGTCAGCCAGGTCATCGGTCCTGACCATTGAGCATCCGGCCCAGTCCGTCCGGAAGGAACCGGGGCAGGGCGCAGTCACGTAGACGCCGAACGGCGCCATCTCCGCGCGCATGACTTTCGAAATGCCCTGAAGAGTGAGCGGGTCCGGCCACTAGTGCAATCGCATTTGCCGTCTACGGAATGCCGCTTTGCGCCTAATATCGGACGTTAACCTAACCTTCTGTTTCATCGGGAAGCGGACATTTCGGAACCGAACAGAGGCAACGCCGGTTCTGCCGAACGCAGACGCAGGGCAAGTGGCAAAATCTTCGCGGCGTGACCACGCTCGTCAACAGCAAGTCGATGCTGACCGACGAGTGTGCGATGGGCAGCCATCTCAAGCAAAAATGCGAGGTGTACTGTGTGACCGGTGAGCCGAGCCCGCTGCGCGACAGCATCGATGAAGACGCCCGGTATCGCCGATCCCGGTGATCGCTCGAGGCCGGCGGCTGCAGTGCTTCTGCGACGCGCTGTGTGGTTCGGAATTCGCACACCGGCCCAATTCCGGATGGCTGTGCAGGTCGTGCCGCGTCAGCTCGGGGACGAGATCAGCTTATCATGGCGAGTATGCAACTTGCACTCCGTTATCGAGAATCGGCGTCGCTTGCCGTTCCGGGCTGCTTACGATATTCACTAAAGTGAATGACGTCACTATCCTGGCCTGCGCCGTCGGATAGCCTGGGGAGCGGCGCACCTGCGTCCGGCGAACTCGGGATTGCATAAGAAGGTTCGGTACAATGAAGGCCACGAAGACGGATGCGGAGCAGATCGCGGCCATGACGCCCCGATCTGAATCCATTGCCGAAGCTGTTTCTACCAGCGCCGTCTCTCTTGGCGAACGGGTGCGCAGCCTCAGGACGGCGCGCGATCTGACGATTGCCGAGCTCGCTCAGCGCGCCGGGCTGTCATCCGGCATCATCAGTCAGATCGAGCGTGGACGATCAAACCCTTCGATCCGTACGCTACAGCTGCTGCGGGCAGCCCTCGGGATGAATCTGTGGGAGTTTCTCGAACCACCGGGCAGGGCTGTGACCGTAAGTGGCGCCGAACGGGAGATTCCTGACTTCATATGCCGCAAATCTCAGCGCCAAACGTTGGTTGTCGGCAAGACGAAGCTTGTCAAAGAGCTGCTTTCGCCACGGAACGACCAGAACCTGCGCTTCATGATTGTGACGCTGCCCCCAGGCAGCGAAAGCGAGGATGTGCTGCAAAGTCCGGGGCAGAAAGGTGGTTACATGCTGTCCGGGCGCGCACGCCTACAGGTTGGCGACCGCTCAGGCGATCTGGAGGAGGGCGACAGTTTTCAGTTTCCCGCCGATATTTCCCACAAGATCGACAATCCTTATGAAGAGCCCGCGCAGGTGATGTGGATCATGAGCATCCTGGATGCGCATCTCTAAGGCTTTGCTGCGGACCCCATCAATGCAGTGATACGGAGGCGTTGCATCGACGTTCACTCTATGCAACAAAATGAACCTGTCAGCATTATGGTGAACAAAGGAGGCTAAAATGCCCGCGAATGGGACCGGTACTCAAGTTTCTCGCCGTGATTTTCTCCGACACACAACTGTCATCGGCGCCGGCTTGATGGCCGCGCCGCTGCTCAGCCGAAGTGCTTTGGCGGCGGCGCCCAAGTTCAAGACGGCTGAAGACGGCTTCATCACCATCGCCATGAGCGGCGCGATGCCGATGACCGGCTATGAAGGCGGCAAGTTGATGGGCAGCGACGCCGAGATGATCGCCGCAATCGCCAACAAGCTTGGCCTCGCCGTAAAGCCGGCGATCATGCAGTGGTCCGCGACGATCGAGGCGATCAAGTCCGGCCGTGCCGACATCATGGTCGGCAACATGTCATGGACGCCGAAGCGGGCGGACGCCATGCTGTTGACAGATGCCATCTACTACGCCGGCAACCTCGCCACGATGCGCGCGGATATGCCCTTCAAGGACTCGATCGGTATCGCGGACTTCAAGGGCTACAGCCTGGGCACCAGTGTCGGGTACAATTTCGTCCCCGATCTCAAGAAGATCCCCGACACCAAAGAAGTGAAGCTCTACGATACGGACGACGCGGCGATCCGCGACGTGCAGGCTGGGCGCCTCGACTTTGCCTTCCTCGACGGTCCGGAAGTCGACTACATGGTGCTAAAGAATGGCGACCTGAAGCTGAAGCAAGTGCCGCTCCGCTCGACGGAAGGCTATCCGCTCCTAACGGACAAGGGTATTGCTGTGATGGGCATGAGTCTCGACAACCCTGATCTCTTCGATGCATTCAATGCCGGCGTGAAGTGGCTGTGGTCTTCCAAGACCAACGGCACGATCCTGACGAAGAACGGCATGACGAGTCCCGATTACCTTGTGGCGCCGCAGGCAAATCCGCGTATTGGCGTCGACCGGGATGAAAGCGGCAAGATTCTCGGAGCGGCCGCGCACACGCCGAAGGATTTCTCGTCGCTGTTCGGATGAATTTGCGCGCGCTCGCGGCTGGTGGGCCGATGGGTCCGCTGGCCGTTGCGCATCGGGGCTGTCCGTCAATGCCTTCGCTGCGGTCGATGACATGCCGGACGAGAGGAAATTACGCCCATGCATGACGCAGTTCAGGTAACCGCGGCAATCGAAGGCGCAACGGGAGGAACTGCTTGGGATCAGGCTATCGTCAGGATCGAAGGACTCCGCAAGTGCTATGGCGCCCTTGAGGTTCTGAAGGATATCAATCTCGACGTCATGCGCGGCGAGAAGATCTCCATTATCGGCCCAAGCGGCTCCGGCAAGACGACCCTGCTCCGCTGCATCAACTGGATCGAGAAGCCAAGCGGAGGCCACGTTTACATTGACGGCAACCTCATCGGTGAAAAGCTTGTGGGTGGCCGCCACGTCGCAATGGACGACCGCGAGCTTGCACGCCTTCGGGTTGGCACGGGCATGGTCTTTCAACGTTTCAACCTGTTCCCACACCTGACCGCGCTGCAGAACATTACGATCGGGCCGCGCAAGGTGCTCAAGATGCCGGCGACCGAGGCCGAAGCCGGGGCGATGACGCTGTTGGATAAGGTCGGACTGACGGCCAAGCGAGACGCCTATCCCGAAATGCTGTCGGGCGGCCAGCAGCAGCGCGTCGCGATTGCGCGCGCATTGGCGATGCGCCCGAAAGTCATGCTGTTCGATGAAGCGACGTCGGCGCTTGATCCCGAGTTAATCGGCGAGGTCCTTGCCGTCATGCGGCAACTCGCCGGGGAGGGCATGACGATGATCATCGTCACCCACGAGATGAAGTTCGCGGAAGAGATTTCGGACCGCGTGATCTTCATGGATCATGGAGTGGTAGTTGAGCAAGGCAAGCCCGAGCAGTTGTTCCGCTCGCCGGCTCAGCAGCGAACGCAGACTTTCCTGCGTGCCGTCCTTGGCCGACAGGCTTACCAATGACGGAGACGGACTGGGCCGCGGCCATCGCGCATCTTCCTCATTTCCTCGGTGCTTTGCTGACCGGGGCGGTAATGACCGTCATTGTCACGGTCGGCGGGTTTGTCGGATCGATCGCCCTGGGTGTTTTGTTCGGTGCGTTCTCGACCTCGCAGATGAAGCTGCTGCGTGCCGTTGCCCATCTCTACGTCGAGATATTCCGCGGCCTGCCATTGCTGACATTGCTGTTCATCATCTTCTTCGGATTGGCGAGGGTCGGCATTAGGCTTGACCCGATCTCCGCTGCAATCGTCGGTTTCAGCATCAATGGCGGCGCCTATCTTTCGGAAGTATTCCGCGCCGGCATCGAGTCGGTTCACGCTGGCCAGAGCGAGGCCGCTCTCTCAATCGGCATGACGCGAATGACGGCGTTCCGCTACATAATCCTGCCGCAAGCCATCCGCGTGGTTCTGCCGCCGCTCGCCAATTTTGCCATAGGTCTGCTCAAGGACACGTCACTTGCGTCTGCGGTAGCGGCGCCGGAGATGATGTTCAACGCCGGCAAGCTAGTGTCCGAAACCTTCTTCGCGACGGAGGTGTACCTGTTGGTAGCGACGATCTATCTGTGCATGAGTTTGCCGCTGTCCTTCGTTACCCGAATGCTTGAGCGCAGGATGCGCCAGGGAAGCGCGCAATGAGTCTCGCCGAGCTTCAGGCTATTGCTGCCGACTGGACGCCCCAGCTCCTGGCGGCAGCAGGCTACACGCTCAAGATGACCTCGGTGGCCTACATTATCGGCGCCGTCGCTGGCCTGCTCCTTGCCTTGGCGAGGCTGTCGCAGCGCCGCGTCATCTCGCTGCCTGCCCTGGTCTATATCGAGTTCATCCGTGGCACGCCGACCCTCACGCAGCTCTTCCTGGTGTATTTCAGCCTTGCACTGGTCGGCATTGTCCTTCCCGCGTTTGAAGCCGCCGTGATAGCCCTAGGCCTACACTATGCGGCCTACATGGCGGAGACCTATCGCGCGGGTATCGAGGCCATTCATCGCGGACAGCATGAAGCCGCGCAGGCGATCGGAATGACCCGCGCGGAGACGATGCGCTACATCATCTTGCCGCAGTCCCTGCGGATCATTCTGCCGCCGATGGGCAATTCCGCCATATCGCTGATGAAAGACACGTCTGTCGCTTCTCTCATCTCAGCACCCGAGTTGATGTTGCGGGCGCATGATCTCACCAGCGAATACTATATGCCAATGCAGCTCTACCTCATCGTCGGCGCAATGTATCTCATCATGACCTATCCCCTTTCGATGGCGGTTCGCCACCTAGAGCGCATGGCGGGGAAGGGTCGCCTATCCGGAAGGCGCCGATGACGGTCGATATCCCTGTTTGGACGGGCCGAACGCTCCGGCGGCGAGAAAGGTTTCACCCATAATGTCGCCTACAGTCCTGCGCATTCCCAGCGATGACGTTCTTCCGGTCGCGGTGGATGCCGTCGTGATTGGCGGCGGCATTGTCGGTTCGGCCGCAGCCTATTTTCTCGCCAAGCGCGGCATCTCCGTCGCCCTGATCGAGAAGGGGCATGTTGGCGCAGAGCAATCGTCCCGCAACTGGGGTTGGTGCCGCCAACAGAACCGCGACGAGCGCGAACTGCCGCTGGCGGGCATATCCATGCAGTTATGGGACGAACTGAGGCAAGAGACAGGCCGCGATCTCGGCTTCCGGCGATGCGGCCTCGTCTATGTGACGAACGATCCTCGTCAGTTGGCAGAATGGGACCACTGGCGCACGACGGCCGCGCGCCAGTTCGAGGTGAATACACGAATGCTGTCCGGCGCTGAAGCGACCGCTGCGACGGCCGGAACCGGCCGCAGCTGGCTGGGCGGCGTTCATTCGATCGACGACGGAAAGGCGGAGCCGTCGCTTGCCGCTCCGATCCTCGCCGAGGCGGCGCGTGGCGCCGGCGCGAAGATCATCCAGAATTGCGCTGCTCGGGGACTCGACATCAGCAAAGGCCGGGTCACCGGCGTGGTGACGGAACGCGGGTTGATCAAGGCCGATGCAGTGCTCTGTGCCGGCGGGGCGTGGGCTTCCGCCTTCTGCCGCCGGCATGGGATCTCCTTCCCGCAGGCCAGCGTGCGGCAAACCATCCTGCGGACCAAGCCGGCACCGAAGTTGCCCGAGGCGGTCTATACACCGGACTGCGCGCTCACCCGTCGGCTCGACGGAAGCTACACGATGGCGATCAGCGGAAAGGCGACGCTTGAGATCACGCCGCAAGGGCTGCGCCACGCGCGGTCTTTTCTGCCGATGTTCAAGCAGCGCCTGAAATCGATCGAGATCGGCATCGGCCGCTCGTTCTTTTCGGGACCGGAGGCGATCGGAAACTGGCGCCTCGACGCGGAGACGCCGTTCGAGCGCGCACGCGTTCTAGATCCGGTGCCGAACCCCCGTACCGTCGCCAAGATCCTCACACGAGCCAGGGGCCTTTATCCTGTGCTGGCCGGCGTGGACGTCGCCGAGAGCTGGGGCGGTTTCGTCGATTGCACACCCGATGCCGTTCCGGTCATCTCACCGGTCGAGGCTCTGAAGGGCTTCTTCCTGGCCGCGGGTTTCAGCGGCCATGGCTTCGGAATCGGTCCCGCGGCCGGCAAACTCGCCGCCAATCTCGTTGCCAACGATGTCCCGATTGTCGATCCCAGACCGTTTCGTCTCTCGCGACTGTTGGACGGCTCGAAGGCCGAGGTTGGCGCGGTCTGATGCCATGCGAAGGGACGAAAGCGCTGATCTCGAGCATCGCGAGAGTCTTGAGGTCTGCCGCTCAGGCGACGCCGAGAAAGCGTCAGCCCTCCTTTACGCGCATATTATTCATGCCTGCGAGTCTTTGCTCATGGCCTAAAAGCGGGAAGTGAGAAAGGTGCAACATCGCGCAATCCTGAATCACAGCGATTTCGGCAAGGCGCATTGCGTCGAACCGATCGAAGATGAACCAAGATATGGTGTATTGGAGCGGCGAAGCCTGCCGATGAACCGCGCGCGGCTGCGGGACCATACGGAACGATACGGGAAGAGTTGCTGAATTGGTCCACGAAAAGACCAATGAAATCAATGGCCAGAGCGCACCCTCCGGGCCCACCATAACCATTGATTTCGTTGATGAAAACTGGCCTCGGCCCAAAATGTTTTGGGCCCGTTATGGCCCGGGTATGCTGTGGCGGCCACCTTTTGTTCCAGCTCGATCTGATCACTTGACGACTCGCACGGCCGCTCGGCGCTTCATGGCGTCGCGTTTGGCCTCGCGCTCGTTGATCGCACGAGCGATGTCGACCGCGATCCGCTTCTTGTTTGCCTCAAGCACGTAGTCGTCCGTTACGGTCATAGAGGAATGCCCCATTGCCTCCATGATGGCGTGCGCCTGAACGTTGCATTCCGCGAGGTATGTGCCGAATGTACGGCGCAAACCGTGAAGCGTGTACCCGTGGGGAATTTCCGCCTGGCGCGTCCAGTGCTGCATCATCCCGCTCAGGCTCTTCTCCGAGAAGGCCCGTCCGTAAGCATTTTTCAGGACGGTGCCACCCGCCGAGCGATCGAGCGGTTCCAAGGCCGCCGCCAGTTTGTCAACGATTGGAATGAACATCTCTCTTCCGCCGTGGCGATTGCGATTCTTCTTCTGACGAAAGCCAAAGGCTTCGATCAACTCGAGCGAACCGTCGAACAGTTCAATCTCCTCGGCTACGAGATCCTCCCACTCCAAGGCGGCGACGTCGCCGCGACGGTTTCCGAGCCAAAAGCCTAGGGCATAGCAGGTGCGCGCGGCCGTGCCGACTGGATGCCGTGCCTCGAACTTCTCGCGAACCGCAATCGGCCAAGCGGGATTCTTGGTGGATCTAGGCACCCGCACGCGGATGGACAATGCGGGATCGTTTTGCGGCTTGATCCACTTCTCGACCTCAATCGCGACCCATAGCAGTTTCTTGATGGCGACCAGCATGTGTTTGGCAACCGTGCGGTTTGTCGCAAAGATGCCTTCCGTTAGGCGGTTCGCCACGGTCGTGCCTTGCACGAATGTCGTATCACCCCTCTTTGCCCTGGAGCCGTACAACTACAGCTATCAAGGATTGGCCAGTGGCCGAACTGCAGACCGTGCGGCGCCGGATATCATGGCGCGAACTCTATGCGCTGCGGCCCGACCTGCGGCCGGTGAATGAGTGCCATGCTCAAGCTGTCAGCCACTCATCAGCAGCACGTGCCGCCGCCACTTCGAGCGCGTCGGGCGCGAGGATGCCGCGGGCAAGCGCAAAAGCTTCGAAGGCAATGCGCGCTGTTTCGACGTCTTTGTCACCGACCAAAGCAGATTGGCAGACACAGAGCGCGGCTGTGAATGTCGGGCTGCGGCTGCCCGGCCACTCATTCAGCATTTCGTAGGCCTCCACTACCGACACAATATCGCGCGGGAAGCCCATCCCGACAAATACTGGAACGGGCTTTGAAAACAGTTCGGGTCTCATCGGTGACTCCGTTAATTTGCGTGCCGAAACAACACGCAAATTGTAGAGTGGTTGCGATGACCTCGACAGTAGACCAAACGGGTGTATTGACCACTTCCCACCTGCGCCCAATGGAGGTCTCCCTGCGCCAGCAACGCCTTTTTGGAGACCGCGTCTGCCGCTTCGCGCACACTATTTAGAGTGAAATGTTGAGGCCAAAAGCGCAGGAGGCGAGGCTAGGCTTTGAGCGAGTGCGGGCCATTGGATCATGGCGGCTGTCGGTCGCAGCGCATCGATTTATCGATCGACGCAGGCGCGCGTCTTCACACGCCGCAGTCACGTCAGGAACGATGGCAGGTCGGGACTCAACAGGCTGGCCAAATCAGCGGCCCGGTTGCATCGGGGGGACTAGCTTCTTCGGGGAAGTGCAACCGGGCCACACCGGTTTCCTCCCGGCAATCCAACCATGATGGCGAGCGGGATGAATACAAGCCATCTCTACAAGAGTTGCGGTGCCGACCAGGCATGCCACCATTCGGCGGCGGAGCTATCCGGAAGACTTACTTGCATACCCGTCGAGCCTGGGACCTCCTCTAGATTGTGCAGTCTCCTGACCCGGAGCACCGCCTCGCCTGAGCCCGTGTTCCAAGAAGGAGGAAGCCCGCTGCGTGTAGCGTACTGGAGCGGGTCTTTGCGTCCTCGGTCATTGCTTTGTCGATCTTAGGGAATGGTCGGTTCCTGAACGCGCCAGGGCTGTAGTGCCACTAACCCTGGATTCCGTGAGGATGCCGAACGACGTTGTCTCGGAACCTTGACCACAAGATCGGCGGGGCCATAATGGCCGTATGGCTCGCACTTCCATGAGCCATACTGGGAGGAATTATGAAAAACAAAATAGACGATGACCGACGCAATCTTCTGACCTTAGCGGCTGTTGGCGGTGCCGCTGCACTTCTGGGCGGCTTCGGGATCAGCCAGGCTCGCGCCGCCGCCACGGCCTCCGGGCGTTCCGAAAAACCGCTCAAGGCAGCGTTCTCCAACGCCGGACTTCAGGCGACATGGTGCGCCCAAGGTAAGGCAGCGGCGGAATACTGGGGCAAATTATTCAACGTCGAGGTGACTTGGTTCGACGGGGAACTCGATGCCGTAAAGCAGCGCGCGGCGATCGACAACATGGCTTCCCAGAAATGGGATTTCGTGGCGATCCAGGCCTTTGGTATCGGCACGCTGGTGCAGCCGGTGCAAAAGATGATCGACGCCGGGATCCCTGTCATCGACATGGACACCCTGATTGCGCCACTCGACAAGATCAATGTGCACAGCTTCCTCGCGCCTGATAATGAATTCATGGGATCATCGGTGACCCAGGCGCTCATCACCGCCATCGGCGGCAAGGGCAAGGTCATCACCACGCAGGGCGCGCTCGGCCACACGGGCGCCCAAGGGCGAAACCGGGGCTTCGAATCAATCGTCAAACAGCATCCCGACATCGAGGTTCTGGAAAACCAGCCGGCCGACTGGGACGTCACCAAGGTGGCGCGGCTATGGGAGACCTATCTTACGAAATATCCGCAGATTGACGCGGCCTATTTCCACAACGACGACATGGCGCTTGCAGCGTACAACGTCATGAAGGCCCATAACCGTATCAACATCAAGATCGGCGGTTGCGACGCCATGCCCCCTGCCATAGCCGCCGTTGCCGAAGGGCGCATGCACGCCACCGTGCGCAATCCGTCCTGCCGTATTCATGGCGGCGCCATTGTAGCCGGCGTCGCCGCGGTGACAGGTGGCGAGAAGTCAGGCGAAGGAATTCCGAAAAGCGTCGTAACCGACGGTCCCGTGGTTACCAAGGAGAATGCCTCCGGCATGCAATGGATGGAAGACCATTTCCTGATCTGATCTTCGTCCCAACTGGCTGGCGGATCATCCGCCAGCCATTCGCGCAGCACTGGAAAATCGCCACGCGGACAGAATGAACGCTCAAGCTGAAGCCTCCTTGCGAGCGGTCGCGCCGCGCCTTCGCATGGATGGGATATCGAAATCCTTCGGCGGCGTGGTGGCGCTGCAGGATGTGGATTTCGTGTTGCGCGCCGGCGAGATCCATGGGCTCGTTGGGGAAAACGGCGCCGGCAAATCAACCCTGATGAAGATCATCGCCGGTGTGCACGCCGAATATAACGGCCGCATGTTCATCGACGGAGAGCAGGTCCATTTCCGCTCGGCCCGTGATGCGCTTGCGGCGGGCATCGGCATGGTGCATCAGGAACTGAGCGTCGTTCCCGATCTCACAGTTGCCGAAAATGTCTTTCTTGGAAAACAGCCGACGAAGGCGGGACTGATCGATTGGTCCGGTATGATGGCCGCAGCCCGGGAACAACTCGCCAATCTTGGCATCGAGGTCGATCCCCGCGCGTCGATGGGATCATTGTCGATCGGCCTCCAGCAACTGGTCGAACTCGCTCGCGTGCTCTTCTCGGGAGCGCGGATCATCATACTAGACGAGCCTACCTCGGCGCTGTCGCCGCCAGAGGTGCATCGCCTGTTCGAGGTGCTTCGCGGTGTTCGTGCGAGCGGCCGCAGCATGATCTTCATTTCCCATTTCCTCGACGACATCCTATCAGTTTCCGATAAGGTGACCATCTTCCGCAACGGGCGCCGTGTTGTTACCGAAGCCGCGGCCTTGATCGACAAAGGCTGGGTTATCGAACGTATGATCGGCAGCGGTCACGAGGAGCTGGAGGCAAGTTATACCGGCGCGATCGCACTCAATAGCAAGTCCGCGGCGCCCGTAATCCTCTCGGCGCGAGGTCTTGCGGTGGGGCGCGCCTTCGCCGATGTGTCGCTTGACGCGCGGGCCGGCGAGATTCTCGGCATCTATGGTTTTATGGGCTGCGGCCAGGTCGAACTGGCGCGGACATTGTTCGGCAAGCTCAAGCCGAGCACCGGGACGTTGTCAATTGAGGGCGCGGCGAAACGTTTTCGCAACACGGCGCACGCTCGCCGCGCGGGAATCGCCTTCGTGCCGGAGAGCCGCCGTTCCATGCTGTTCTACCAGGAACCGGTCTATAAAAATGTCTCGATCAGCGTGCTTGGCCGCATCTCGCGCCTCTGGTTGAAGCCGGCAGCGGAGCGCGAGATCGCCAGCCGCCATGTTGAACTGCTGAATATCCGTCCGTCGAATGTAATGGCGCTGCTCGCCAGTCTTTCCGGCGGCAACCAGCAGAAGGTCGCGCTGGCGAAATGGCTGACATACATCCCTAAGGTGCTGATCTTGAGCGAGCCGACCCGAGGCATGGATGTTGGCGCCAAAGACGATGTTGTGAAGATCGTACGGGCGCTGCGCAACCAGGGCCTTGCTGTCATCGTTGTCTCGGCCGAGCCCGAAACCGTCCTGTCGCTCGCCGACCGTATCATCGTCATGAAGAAAGGCCGGATTGTGCACGAGTTCGCCGGCGAGACGATCAGCAAGGACCGGCTGCTCGACGCGGCTTGAGGGAGAACGCCAAATGACAATGCAGGTTCAGGAAGCCGTAAAAGGGTCCCCGTCGCGGGCTGGCGCCTTCCTGCGCAACCGGATGCGCAACATTGCGCCTTTCGCGACGCTGATCATCCTGCTCGCGTTCTTCAGCATCGCCAGCCCATCTTTCCTCAGCGTCGACAACGGGGTCAACGTGCTGACGCAGATTTCCGTCACGGGCGTCATCGCGGTGGGGCTCACTTTTGTCATCCTCTGCGCCGAGATAGATCTTTCGGTAGCGGCTATCGCCAATGCTACCGGCATCGCCGTTGCCTATTTCACGATGCAGGAATCCTACGTCAACATTCCCAACCTCCCCCTGCCGGGCTATGCGGCGATCGGGTTGGCGCTGCTCATCTGCGCCTTCCTGGGCCTGGTCAACGCCTTCGGCACGACGCTGATTGGAATTCCCTCGTTCATCATGACACTTGCCATGATGCAGATCGGCGCTGGCATTTGCGCGCTTCTGGTGCGCGGTCAGATCGCCTATGCGGTTCCCGATCTGGTTACGATGATGGGTTCCGGCACGATAGCCGGCTTTCCGTGGATCATCATCGTGCTGGCCGTATTCCTGCTGGTCGGTCATATCGTTTTGACCTACACGCGCTTCGGCCGATACGTCTACATGGTCGGTGGCAACCGCGAAGCAGCGGAATATTCTGGTGTCAACGTTAAACTGGTCTTGGGCGCGGTGATGGTCATTTCGGCGGTCTGTTCCGGTGTGGCCGGGATGATTGGTGTGGCCCATTTCGGCAGCGCCCAGCAGAACGAGTTCGACGGCTATCTGCTTGACGCCATCGCAGCGGTGGTGGTCGGTGGCACCAGCCTCTTTGGCGGCCGTGGCGGGATCGGCAACACGATCATCGGTCTGTGCATACTGGGCGTCCTCAACAATGGCCTCGATCACGTTCAGATCGACAGTTTTTTGAAAATCCTCATCCGCGGCATCATTCTGCTCGTCGCACTGATCATCAATGTCTATGTGCAGAATCTGCGTGATCGTCAACGCATCTGATTACCGGCGGTTGCCAAGGCACCTAATGTGCAACTTCCTCCAGACACTCGGCGGCGCGAGAGCTGCCGGGATTTGCGCCCAGGTATGGAGCTTCGGCCGGCCTGCACCTCTGCCAGACGTAGCAGGGCGATCATAGGAGCGATTTCAGTTCCGGAGCTGCGTGAGTGACTTAGTGGTGGTCAATCGAGTTCGATCCAAGCTGGCGCAGGGTCGCTTGGCTTGTCCCACCCGCGCAACTCGACGTCCACGCCGGCATTGCGGAGCTTGTCCGAAAGGGAAGGGCTCACGAGCAGATGGTCCATTCGGAGGCCGGAGCTTCGATCGTAGCCGCCCCGGTATGAGAAGTTCCAGTAGGTGCTGCTTGCGTATCGGCTAACGGCAGCTCGTCTTACCTGGATCACCAAAAGCGGGCGGACTATTTTCCGCCAAGAATGCGCCATTCCGATTTTGCGATGGCAGGTGCTGCTCATTTTGACCGCAGCCACGGGCAGTTGCCCACTCTTAGGAAAAGACGCTTGGGGCAATCGCTCGCTCTCGCAGCTGTGAGCAAAGTTCGGTCCACGACGGATCAGAAACGAAACTGCTCAGACCTCCACAGGCATCAGCGAAAGGCATATCGCCGAAGCGGTCGATGACCTCCCTGGTTTCGCCTATGCTGCCCTTTCGGATTGACTCGAATGGATCCTCATCGCATTCAATGACGCGATGCCCCCAAGCTCCTGGCACATCATCGCTCGCGAGAGCGCGTCGAAGGTCCGCATCCATGTCTGCGGTCTCTAGAGCCCGACAAATGACGTAGCGCATCAGGGGATAGTAGACCGGCTGGTGACTGCCTCCGAGCGCGCGCACGCCGGGCAGGATCGACAGGACCAGAAACATAAGGAGCAGGTTGGGAATAAGGCTGCGGTTCGCCAGCCGCTCAATGATATCGGGAGCCGCGAAGCGAGCTACCTTCGTTCTGGTCGCCAGATTGATGAGTTCTCCACCCACCATGCGCAGCGGCAGGCGCTTTCCGTTTTCATAGTACCAAAAGAAATCGGTACCGCGCGCGAGCCAGCCACCCCAGGGGCCAGCCGCCAGCCTGTCGATCTCGTCAAGGATATTCAAAGCCAGCTTTGGGCTTTCATGTACTCGCCCAACAGACCCAAGCAGATCGAGTTCGTGACCCAGCACCTCAAGGAGGGTGGCATCTTCGTCTTCGTCGAAAAATTCAGGGCGGCCGATGAAAGCGACTACCAGCGTCGAGAGTACCAGAAGGATTATGGCTTCAAGGCGAGGTACTTTCCCCCGGACGAAATCGCAAAAAAGAAGACGGACGTCCTCGGGACCATGTTCAACAATGAGGTGACGCTGGCAGAGATGGCGCGCTCCGTAGGTGCGCATTTCAAGTACTGCACGATGACGTGGAACAGCGGCAATTTCTGCAGCCTTGCGGCGAGCAACAGCAAGGAAAATCTCGACCTCTACGCTTCACAGATGTCAGCGCCCGCCATTCCGCATGAATATGTCTACGAGACCAGCGTATCTGACGTAGCGACGATCGCCATAACGGACAATCCGATGTGACGCAGCCATGGGGTGGCAGCTGCGCGAGGCTCCAGGCGGGCAGGCGAGACTGTTGATCCGCCTGAGTGCCGCCTGTCCGCAATACGGATCCGATCGCATGGCGGTGGGACAGGCGCCTCCTGCAGCGATGGTCACGAAGCTCGAGGGACATGACGCGGAACGGGAACGCCATCCAGTTGCTGACCTATGCTTTTGCGGCCATGGATCACGGCAGCTTGCGTCAGGCCGCAAGAGCCCTGAGAGTCCAGGAATCCTCGGTCAGCCGCAACGTCGTCAAACTCGAACAGCTTCTCGACATGCAGCTGTTCGAGCGCGATGTGCGCGGCGTTCGCTTGACGAAGACAGGCCGCGCCTGGATCGAAAACGTGCGGGCTCACTACGACGGCCTGCTCGATGCTTTCGCCGAGGGTGTGCGCGATAACAAGGATGCCAAGACACTCAGGATTGGGCTGTGCTGGGTGACAGGAGGAGAATTCCTCAAACGCCTCATGGAGCGTTTCGGCAAGCTGTACCCGGACGTAAGGCTGACCATTGAGGATGTCCCATCGGGCCAATACCTTTCTGCAATACGCCGCAGGCGCTTCGACCTTATGTTCACACATCACATTGGCACCTCCAAATTCTGCAGCAGCGAAGTGTTCTGGCAAGAGCGCCTCTTCGTGCTCCTGCCGTCCTGTCATTCTCTTGTCGAGAGGCCGGTGCTCAGATGGTCCGACCTCGCGGACATGCCTCTGCTCGTCCCGGTTGGGGTGGAAGGGCCGCCGTCGGACCTGTGACCTGCTCGAACGCATTGCGGCCGATGGCGGGCCCGCCATTCATACGTGTCGCGCGAACCAGGCGACAGTCATCTTCCAGGTGGGACTGGGGCAAGGCGTCACTTTAGGCGCGGCGAGCTATGCCAGGACAGTCGCCACCGATTCTGCCCTGTGGAAGCCGCTTCGCGGGAAAAACAGCGTCAGTCCGATCAGGGGCGTGTGGCTAGAATCGAATCCAAAGCGTGCCGTCCTCCGGTTCGTCGGGCTCGCCAAGAACATGGCGGAGGGAAGTCCAAGACGGCGACGCGCGAAGCCCGCAAGGTTTATTCCGGGGGCTACGCCCAGCTAGGGTCAGGACTCATGATCCAAAAGACTGCAGCGAAAAGTCGACATACCTAGGTTAACCGCGCTCGGGTCGTGCGCGGTGTGGCCAGGAGAAGGCTGGTTTCGCTGCCTGTTATCCCGGCAATGAGCCGGATGCGGCGCAGCACCGCATCGAAATCAGTCAGCGAGGCGGTCCCAAGCTCGACAACCAGATCCCAGCGGCCATTGGTGGTATGGATAGTCGAAACTTCGGGGAAGCCCCCCAGCGTCCGGACCACGCGGTCGGCGGCATGCCCCTCGATCTCAATCATCATGATACCGCGAATGCGCTGGTCGACAGCGTCAGCGCGCAGCACCACCGTGTATCCGATGATGTCGCCGGACCGTTCCAACCGCTCCATACGTGCCCTGACCGTAGCGCGCGAGACGCCGAGATCGACGGCGAGATCCGACACGCTGCGCCGAGCGTCATGCCGAAGCAAGGTAACGAGCCGTTCGTCCAGCGCATCCATCGAGTTACCATTTTGACCAATTTTGCTGCCATTACAATTAAACATTGTTCCCGAATTGCCAATTCTGCCCGTTCATATCGCCGGCTCGCCATGGTCTCCTCGCGGGTTATAAGAACTTGGCCGCGGGAAAAAACAATGCGTTGCAAAATCGTCGGGGCGCCGGTGCAAGACGGCGCTGGCAGAATGGGATGTGAGATGGGCCGAGCGCGCTGAGAACCGCCGGACTTGTCGAGGTGCTGTCCAGCCTCGGCCATGCGGTGGAGGATATGGGCGCCGTCCAGGCAATCCCGGTAAGACGCGTCGTGCACCGCAACCTGGCGCTGAAGGCTCTGCCTGAAATCTCGGCGTGGACATCCGCCATTTCCGAGGCCGCCTATGCGGCGAGCGAAGATGCCATGCCGATCTTTCTCGGCGGCGATCATTCAGTCTCAGCAGGAACCGTATCGGGCCTTGCCCGCCGCGCCGCCGCGACCGGACGCCCGCTGTTCGTGCTGTGGCTGGACGCTCACCCGGACTTCCACACGCTCGACACCACCGCGAGCGGCAATCTGCATGGTGTTCCGCTCGCCTACGCCAGCGGCCAGCAGGGCTTCGCCGGTTATTTCCCGGATTTGCCGGCAGCGGTCGATCCGTCGCGTATCTGCACGATGGGACTTCGAAGTGTCGATCCGGCGGAGCGCAGGGCCCTCAACGAGGCAGGCGTGATCGTGCACGACATGCGCGCCATTGATGAGCATGGCATCGCGCCGCTGCTGCGGGACTTCCTGGCGCACGTGTCTGCGGAAGCCGGACTGCTGCATGTCAGTCTCGACGTCGACTTCCTCGATCCTTCGATCGCTCCGGCAGTCGGCACCACGGTTCCCGGAGGCGCGACGTTCCGCGAGGCGCATCTGGTGATGGAGATGCTGTCTGATAGCGGGCTCGTCTCCAGCCTGGACCTGGTCGAGCTGAATCCCTTTCTGGACGAGCGTGGCCGAACCGCGACGCTGATGGTCGACCTGACGGCCAGCCTGATGGGCCGCCGCATCATGGACCGCCCGACCCGCAGCCATTCCGGGAGCTTTTGATTATGACCACGGCAAAGCTGAACGTCGTACCCTTCGTCAGCGTCGATCGCATGATGAAGCTGGTGATCGCAATCGGCGTCGAGCGCTTCCTGACCGAGCTCGCCAGCTACATCGAGGAGGATTTCCGGCGCTGGAACCTGTTCGACAAGACGCCACGGATCGCCTCGCACAGCCATGACGGCGTTATCGAACTGATGCCGACAAGCGACGGGCGCCTTTACGGCTTCAAATACGTCAACGGCCATCCGAAGAACATGCGCCAGGGTTTGCAGACGGTCACCGCCTTCGGCGTACTTGCCGACGTCGGGAACGGCTACCCGATGCTGCTCACCGAAATGACCATCCTGACCGCCCTTCGCACCGCCGCCACGTCTGCGGTCGCCGCCAAGTACCTGGCGCCGAGCGGAACGCGCACTATGGCCGTCATCGGCAATGGCGCCCAGTCGGAATTCCAGGCGATCGCCTTCAAGGCGCTGACCGGCGTCGATACGCTGAAGCTGTATGACCTGGATCGGTCCGCGTCACAAAAATGCGCGAAGAACCTGGCTGGCATGGGCTTTGACATCACCATCTGTGGGACTGGACAGGAGGCGGTCGAAGGTGCGGGGATCATCACCACCGTCACCGCCGACAAGCAGTGCGCCACCATTCTCACCGACAACATGGTCGGTTCCGGCGTCCACATCAACGCCGTCGGCGGCGATTGCCCCGGCAAGACCGAACTGCACAGGGACATCCTGCTGCGCTCCGACATTTTCGTTGAGTTCCCGCCACAGACCCGCATCGAGGGCGAGATCCAGCAGCTGGATCCAAACCATCCCGTGACCGAGCTCTGGCAAGTGATTGCCGCCAAGGCGCAAGGCCGCCGAGACGCCAAGCAGATCACGCTGTTCGATTCAGTCGGCTTCGCGATCGAGGATTTTTCGGCGCTGCGCTATGTGCGCGACCAGCTGCAGGCGACCGGCCTCTATGAGGAACTCGATCTGTTGGCCGACCCCGACGAGCCGCGCGATTTGTTCGGAATGCTGCTGAGGGCGGCTCTGCAACCCGCTGCGTGAGGAATTTTGCCATTCGACGGGTCGGCGCAACCGATGGGAAGCCGACCTCAGCGGTCATTCCAAGTCAGCGGTCATTCCAAGTCAGCGGTCATTCACGACTGTCGCGGGATCTTTCATTCATATCGACTCATGACCGACTTCATGCGGCGGGGATGGCTCGCGCTCGTAGCGTAGCACCGGCTCGGCCAGCTCCAAGTCCGTCAGTCGCGAAAGTCCGCACGCGCAAGCACCCGGCTCACCGTTGCTGGCGAACGCCAACCTCATGCGCGATATCCTGACCGGTGAGACGCTGGCGCCGCAGCGCCACGATCCGCTCAACGATCGGCGGTTCGGTGGCGCTGGGGATTTGCTTGGGTCGCGACGAGCGGTCGGCCATGCCGGCCGGCCCTCAGCTTTATAGCGCTCGACCCAACGCGCCACGATCTTCGCCGTCACCGCATATTTCAACGCCGCTTGGGCTTGAGAAAGGCCGCCTTCTATCGCCGACAGCGCCATCTCCTCTCGACGCAGCGGCGTCAGACGGCCATTCTTATGGATGTTCATTCGGACCCTCCGGTGAATCTAGACTTGATAACTCCAGTCTTCACAGTCGGGCCGAATGGATGATCTATGGAAAGCTCACAACTAGATGACTGAGCAATTGCCTAGCGGCGCCTGCCTCTTAACCGCTGCACTACTTATCCTTCCTCTGCCTGCCACGGCCGCGCCGCTGTCAGGCGTCCCCTCTGTCATCGACGGCGACACCATCGAAATTCACGGGCAGCGAATTCGCTTGAACGGCATTGACGCGCCCGAAAGCGCGCAGCTGTGCCTTGACGCCGCCGGCAAGAAATATCCTTGCGGGCAAAAGGCATCTCTCGCGCTGGCGGACTTTCTCGAGGCGCATCGCCCGACATCCTGCATCGAGGTCGACCGCGACCAGTTCAGGCGCATGGTGGCCGTCTGCACGGCAGGCGGTGTCGATATCGGCGAATGGGTGGTCAAGAAGGGCTATGCGGTCGACTGGCCGAAATACGGTGCTGGCTTCTATGACAAGGCCGAGACTGACGCCAGGAAAGCCAAGTACGGCCCATGGGCAGGATCGTTCGACAGGCCTTGGAAATGGCGCAAGCAAATGACTGTCAACTAGGTCAGCCATTCGACGGAGATCGCGTCCTCCCGGCTCAAGCAGGGAGGGCGCGTTCGCGCGACTTGCGGTTGGCGGCTTCGAGGAAAACCGTGAAGGCTTCGATCTGGCGGATGCTCAGCCAGTTGCGGTTGTCGTAGCGAAGCAGCCGCTTCACTACATGCCCGCCGCGATTTTTTCAGGGCACCGGCAAGGCTTATCATGCTCGACCTCCTGCTGCCCGCCGCAAAACCGTCATATCCCGCAAAGCGTACAACGGAACGACGGTGTGTGTGAGCCGGCGTTAACGCGCCGGCTCACACAGTCGGAAGCTCATCAATAATTGCCGTTGTAGTAACGGTCGTCGCAAGGCGCGGTGTAGATGCGGCCGTAACGGTCCTGGTAGCGGCAGAGCTGGTCCTCCCGGCGCTGCGGGGTGGTGGCGGAGCCGACGACGGCGCCAAGCAGCGCGCCGCTGGCCGCGCCGATGACTGTGCTCTTAGTATTGCCGCCGATGGCCTGGCCGACGAGAGCACCGCCGGCGCCGCCCAATAGCGCACCCGTGGTGGCGCGCTGCTGGCCTTCGGTCTGCGACTGGCAGCCCGCGAGTGCCGCGGTGACCAGCACCGCTAAAATAGCCTTTCTAACGATCATGACTGGAACTCCTATGAAGCCCCGGGAACTGACAAGCGGGGGGCGATGGCCCGAGTGCGGCTGCATTGCGGCGGAACGGCGGCGCGCCGGCTCACGAAGTGAGACAAGGTTTGCCGGTAGTTGAAAGCCATGGTTTCCAAAGCGGAAAGCTAGCCGGACGGACGATTCGATAAACTGGACTGGAATTGCTATGCGCTGACCGCTAGGATTGACAATCGTCCCGATGGTGCAAGGCGATGGACAAGGTTGCTGCGGCCCGCGAATCTCCTAAGGAGAGGAGAAGGGTTCGCGCGGCTCAATATGTACGAATGTCCACCGAGCACCAGACTTATTCCCTTGAGAATCAGAAGGATGCAATCCGCAGTTATGCCGAGGTCATGGCGTACGATATCGTCGCCACCTATGAAGATCCCGGCCGTAGCGGGTTGCACATAGAAGGCCGGCCCGGCCTCAAGAAGCTGCTGTTCGACATTGAACACGGACTCGCCGACTACGAGACGGTCGTCGTTTACGACGTGAGCAGATGGGGCCGGTTCCAAAGCGTCGATGAAAGCGCTTCCTACGAATATCGATGTCAGATGGCGGGTGTACGGATCGAGTTTGCGCCGAGCAATTCGCGAATGATGGCACCGTCGGATCCGATGTACTCAAGGCCATAAAGCGCAGCATGGCTGCAGAGTACAGCCGGATGCTGTCACAGAGGGTCTTTTTGGGCCAGGTGAGGATGGCCCGCATGGGCTTCCACGTAGGCGGCATGCAGGGGCTCGGACTAAGGCGTCTGATGGTTGACCAGTTCAGACAGCCCAAACTCATCCTCGCCCGCTACGAACACAAGAATTTCCAGACAGACCGGGTGATCATCGTACCGGGGCCACCGGAAGAGATAGCCACTGTTCGATTGATCTTTCGCCTGTTTGTCCGGTCACGCAAAAACGAACCTCAAATCGCAAAATATCTGAATGACCGGGGGATCCTGAATGACTTCGGCCGGCCTTGGAAGCGCGAAGGCGTGCGCCGTGTCCTGACCAATGAGAAATATATCGGGAACAACGTTTGGAATAGACGATGCACCAAACTCAAAACCAAGGTTGTGTACAATCCCCCGGACCAATGGGTCAGAGCGGACAACGCCTTTGAACCTATCATCAGTCGCCAATTGTTCGACAAAGCACAGCAAATATTGAAATCGCTTTATCTTCACATGAGCGATGACGATATGCTGGCAGCCCTACGAAAACTCCACAAACGTCATGGGAAACTGTCTTATGACATCATTAACGCAGCGCCCGAATGCCCTTCGAGCTATCGCTATAGCGCGCATTTCGGAGGTCTGCTCGGTGCATACAAGCTGATCGGTTGCCTGCCGCCCAGAAAGTCTCATTTCATCGAAATTGACAGGCGCCTCAAGGCTATCCGCCATCGCGCAATGGAAGACCTGCTGGTCGCGATCGAACAGGTAGGCGGCCGAGCTTCCCAAGGCCCTGAAACGGAGCTCATCCGCATCAATGGCGAGTTGACCTTAGCGCTCGCGATCGCCCGGTGTCGCGTTTCGCATTCTGCCTATCCCCGCTGGTCTTCGAGGGCCGTGCGAGAGGCCAGGGCGGATATTTTCGTTTTGATCCGAATGCAGCCGGGCAATCTGATCATTCGCGATTACCTGATCGCTCCGACACACGAAATCTCTGAGTTTAAAGGAAATTTCCATGTCAACAATGGAATGAAGCTGGATGCGTTTCTTTTCCGATCACTAGATCCGCTCGTTGCGCTGGCTGAGCGAGCATTCGTAGGGAACGCCGCATGAAGGTGCGCCGCGTAGTTTTAGGCTTGGAAGCCGCCGACCTCATTTTGCAAAATAACCGCACAAGACACGCAGCGCTTTTGGAAAAGATGCACGAGCCCAACAGATGGTTCACCGGTCCATGGCTGTGCAAAACCTATCAGGCTGAATGCCAAAGAACGCGGGACATGATCGCCGAAGCGAGTATCTCTCGGCATCTGCTGGAGACGATCACAGAGGTGTTTCGATATCCGATTAAGCAGGAATCGTTCCGTCGCCTGCTATCGGCCGAAAGCCTGGCCTCTGTGCCGAAGGCCCTAACCGAAGGGCCTACTTTGAACCTGCTCGCGGACAGTTCAGCGCCAAGGCCGCTGGTCAATGGAGTTTCTCCCGAGGCTCTCGATCTTTTGCAGGATTGGAATGTGCCTCCACAGGTCTTCGCGTCCTTGCGCAAGATGGTTCCGGAAAGGCAGCTCAAAGCGGCAAGGCTCATGATCGCCCTGAAGAGAATGGGCTTCCACTATGCGCAACTCCTCTCAACGCTCACTCCGGCGTCGCAGTTGGCGGATCCCTCCGTGCCGAGAAAGAAGTTTGTCGGGGTGACAGCCGACCAGCTGGCCGCCATGGAAGCTGAGTTTGATTTGCTGAACGAAGAATTTCTGTACTGCGCAAGCCTTCGTGGCACCTGGGCGCTGGAGTTGATGGTGGCAAGGCTCTATCTCGACCGTCTGATGGAAAACGCACGGGTGGTCAGACACCTTGCGCGGGATTTCCCGGAGCAGCTCGGGAGGTTCCAATCGATACTGGACATTCCAGCAGGTGGGGAAGCTTTGACGAGCCAACCGGTAAAAACCGGGCTAAAGCGCACGCATTTCGTCTTTTAAGTTGACGCCTTCGGGCAAGATGCAGCCCGCTACTCATTGCGCCTCAGCCCTTCGGGCTTTACCATGGCATGATGCGAGCATTTTGTGCACCAGGCCCCAAAGTGTGCCACTCACGGAGGTCGCGAAGGGAAACATCCAAGCCGGCGTGAACGCTGCCATCGATGATCGTTTGCGGCGGAATCACGACCTGGCCTGGTGTGATGATCTTTTCCATGACATGGCGACTGTTGTAGTGGATCAGCAGCATGCCGGGGCGGCGCCGGATGGCTGCCTGCCAAGCGGCTGGCTGACCATGGCATCCGGAGACCGACACATGGTTTCGAGATGCGTCTTCTCATCTCGGTCCCAGATTCGATCCGGAAATTGTCTCCGGTCGTGTCTGCCATCTAGGGTCGCGCCTTGTGCCAGCCGCGAGAGAAGCCGTTGGAAACTGCCGCGCGCGCGAGCTCGCGCTCGATTTCGGCGTTCCTGGCCAGAATGTTCAGCAGTGCGATCACGGCGTCGCCGCGGCCACAGCAACGGCATGCTGCGCCGCCATTTCCAGTTCCGACATAGCTTCGCCGGTCGGCTCGTTTTGGCGCTTTCGCATCTATCCTCCAACCGACACGACGGTACGGCGACCCGGCCTACATGCTTGGGAGGCGTGTAGCGGTGCCGGCTGGCCACCGAGTGCCGTGAGAACGAATAAGGAACATTTTCCTTGCCCGTCAAGACGGATCGTGGAATCTATCCCGCATGAGCGACGAACCGACGAGCTTGCCGATGGCATGACGCCGGCGCCGCGAGAGCGCACCAGAGCGCTCGGCCACATCTGCGAGCAAACCCGTTGCGCGAAGCATGCCGGGCTCGGTTTTGCGCGGCCTCGTTAGGACCCACACTGGTTCTCTTGAGCACAAAAGGGACGGCGAGCAGTATCTATAGGAGACATGCCATGCTTTACATGGACGAAAGCCGTCAGCCTGAGTTGAACACAAACCTCGTCAGCGACCGGCCGGAAATCGAGAAGACCGTCAGGCGCGTGTGCAAGTTGCTGAACAAGCTGTCGCAGGACGGAGCGATTTATGCGCACGGCTGGGTCGGCGCCGAACTTATCAACAGCCTGGTCGGTGACGAGGAGAGGGCCATCGAGCTATCGCGGATCATCCAGCGACAGATCGAAAAAGAACTGCGATCGGTGCATAGCGCGAAGGGATCGTCGACCAACTAAATGGCGGCGGCCCGTTCGAGATCGCAACTAGTCGTGGTTATGGCTGTGGCGCAAGTCGGCGTTGCCGTGGTCTTCGGAGCGCGAATGTTTTGGTCCGGATAACTTGGCGGCTCTAAGCCGTGTCACCGGGGTGGCAAAATGCAAGTATTAGCACTTGCTTGACGAAGCCGTTGACCGCCCAGAATCATCGTATGGCTCAGGGCATCAAGATCGGCGATGAGGTCGCGATAACCGCAACCGTCCGGCGGCGGGTAACTGAGGACCACGTGAGCGTTTCCATCCCTTCTTATGGACAGCCGCATTCGATTGTCGATCAAACAGCGAAGGTGCAGAAGGGGCAGCACATCGAGCTGATTGGCAGCGTCACCCACATCGACGAAAGTCACGTGACGGTGAACCTAGGCATTCCCGTCACCCTCGATGCCGATGCCGTCAGACTGGTGACGCCCTATAAGCCGCCCACGCGGAAGACGCCACGGATGGATAAGGCCACATAGAAAGCCGCCATCAAGCGGGACGTCTCACCCGCCTGGAAATGGCCCGCAATAGGTCCGCTTCGTTCGTGGTCCCGGCATCGAAAACCTGGAACACTTCCCTAGCCAGGGATTCCCGTTGTTCCCTGTCTTTTTTGGCTAGGCGGCGCTCGCTACACAGCCGGTCAAACACCCGCTGGAGCTTATCCAGATCAGCGGGCCAGTAGACATTACTGTTGCTCGACCAAGACATTGCCGCCGACCTCGGCGCGGCTTTGAGAAGACACCATTGAGGCAGCAGGAACCCGCTCCAGAACGCTACACGGAGCGGGTTCCTATTCCTAATCCTGACCACAGGGCGGGCTCAGGCAAGCGCTGCTGCGGCCAATGGAATTGCTGAAAGGGTGTTGCCTGCCGCGGTGGGAACGCAAGTAGGTCTTCCGGATGGCACCACCGCCGAATGGAGGAACTCCTCGGCACGAACAGAGTTGCCGACGCCGGGACATGGCCGGATTGAACCGGAGCCGGTCAAAGGCAGAGGCAGGGTCTGACAAGGCCGTTGCGTCCCACCCTCGCCCTCTCACGAGAACCCCCCAGAGCGGGGTTCTGTTAAGGCGACGCATGCAGCTTGCGTGACCCACGGCATCGGCTCCCAACAGCGCATCGAGTATGATGGACATTGCGCTATCCTCCGTTGAACCTGACCATCAATGCACATCTCGGCGGGGCGCTTTTTGGCCTTCAGGTTCGATGGGAATTCCCCAGGTCTCTGCGTGGCTGAAGAGCCCGCACCGCTCGGGGCGGTGCGGGCCGACCAGAGATTGGGTCTTTGGTCAGCGACAGGCCGGTGCAACGCTGTCGCCGTTTGGTCAATTTTCAGCGACGGACAAGGTTCCGTGCTGCGAAAAAGCCGGCCACCTTTCGGCAGCGGGAGGGCTGGAGTGGTTGCGACGGGTTGACCGATTGAGGCCGAAGCTACGTCCAAAACTGTCGTGTTCTGGAAAGCGGTGGTCTATGCCCATCGCATTCGCGATTTGGGTGGTACGCAATTGGTCCATTTAATGATGTGATCCCTCCTCAACGTAGGTCAGGGCCGGCCGCAATAAACCCGCCGCCCCATTCACGGCAGCGGCGGGCGTCGCTAGGGATGAACCAAGGGACTGCCCGGGGCGGGGTGACCCAGGCTCATAGCAAGATGCAATTTCGGTGCCGAGTGAACTGTGCCGCCATTAAACACTAATGACAAAGCCGGCCGCGTGGCCGACGGACTTGGAGGTGACTGCAGCTGAGGAATTGACCACCGCATGCTCAACATGCCGTGCCAGACAAGGTTCCGAGCACCAAGCCGGCCGGGTCGGAACGGGCTCCGATCACTCAACCTGAATCGGTCAATGCCACGCCGGATCTCGGCGGAACCGGTGAACGCGTGATCGGCAATGCCGTGAAGGGATATCGGCAACAGAGATGGGGAGGAAGTTGACAGCATTTTCGCGGTCATGGTCGATGCTGTCGCCAACCTCGCCCGAGATGGAGGAGTCTCGTGACACTTCGGCGGAACGGGTGACGACTTCGAGTGTTCTTACTGGCGGCAACAAAAGGAGCAACGTCATGGCGGCACCCCGAGCGGTTTGGAAGGGCTTCCTGAAGGTCGGGTCGGTTTCGTGCGGCGTGAAGATTGTCGGTGCGACCAGCGAGGCCTCCAAGATCCACTTCAAGATTTTGAACCGCGAAGATGGCCTGCCTGTCAAAAGCGCGTATGTGGATGAAGAGACCGGGGATGTCGTCGAGAGCCAGGACCAGGTTAAGGGTTATGAGGTGGACAAGGACCATTTCATCAATATCGAGCCTGACGAGATCAAGAAACTCAAGCTGACATCGGCCCACACTCTCGAGGTGGATTCATTTGTCGCGATCGAAGACATCGACACCCGATATCTGGAAAAGCCCTATTACCTGATCCCGGCGGACGGTGCCTCCCTCGAAGCCTTTTGCGTTCTTCGCGACGCGATGGCGAACAAGCGCGTGGCTGCGCGCTCTTGCGTGGTGCTCTACCAGCGCGGGCGCGAGGTGCTGATCCAACCTTTCCAGAAGGGGATGCTGCTGACCGAATTGCGCGCTCACAGCGAGATGACGTCGGAAAAGACCGTGTTTGAGGGCTTGAAAAGCCATAAATACGACGAAGACCTTCTTGAGATAGCCGAACTGTTGATCGACAAGAAAGTCACCAAGTTCGACCCGTCGAAATTCGAAGACACATATGAGGACGCGTTAATCGCCATGATCGACGCCAAGCGCAAAGGCAAAGCGCCGCCCAAGCCGGTGCCCGCACCAAAAGAGAATGTCGTCGATCTGGCCTCGGTCCTTCGCAAGAGCCTGGCCAAGGAAGGCATCAAGGGCGGCGCCAAAGCCAAGAGCCGAAAGTCGGCGTAGAAATGCTGGCGCTTGTCAAGCGTCCAGGTCTTCGTTCTGTTCCTGGAAGAACGCCGAAGGGGCTCCCATGTGCAATGACTACGAGCAGCACGTCCTCTGGGCCGAATATTGCCGGATGATGGCCTCGCTGACGTTGAAGATCCCGAACCATCAGACCGAACTCGATCTGCCGCAGGCAGACGACATTCGCATCAACGACCCAGCTCCAATTATGCGTGCCGGCGGCGGCGTCATAGAACTTGCATCGATGACGTTCGGGTTCCCGCCATCAGGACCGAAAAGGGGACCGGTGTTCAATTTCCGCTCGGAAGGCAGGCAATTCGCAAACAGCAACCGGTGTCTGGTCCCGGCGTCTGCATTCTTCGAATTCACTGGCATCAAGTATCCAAAGGCCAAACATCGGTTTACGCTCAACGGCGCTCCGTTTATGGCGATTGCCGGCTTATGGCGTGAGGGCACCGGCAACAAGCCGCCGACCTTCACGATGCTCACGACCGATCCTGGGGCGGACGTTGCGCCATATCACAACCGCCAGGTGGTTGTGCTCAAGCCTGAAAATTGGCGGGCTTGGCTCGATCTTACAAAGCCCGAGGCCGAACTCTTGCGGCCGCTTTCGGCCGGGGCGCTCTCGGTGGAGACTGTGCGGCCCGAAAGCGCGTGACACGGCGGCGCCTATTCCATCTCTGGCACATCGCCACTGACGAATAGCGTTGTGGGCGGACCGTAATCGCCTAGTGCAGGGTCGGCATCTCGGCTCCAGGCGATCACGCCAATATGCTTCGAGGCGAGCCCCTTGGCCATCCTGATCGCGCGCTCCTCGCTTTGCTGATCAGTCGGGCCATAGGCCGTGAACATTTCGCCATCTTCACCGCGGTCGAAGGCCACGACAACGATGAGTTTCGGCTTTTTCTGGGAAGGCAGGCCGTGGTCGGACATCAATCCACCAACTCAAGGAATTGATAGTTCTCCGGCACCGCATCACTTGGCCAGTCAGCGCAGCAGGCTATGATTGCCGCCTTATTGGGGTCCATCCAGATCGCCGCCGCTACATCCTCGTCCTTCGAGGGTGCTTCATCGTCGTCAAAACTGGAATCGTCCCAGTTTTCGAGCGCGAACATCCCATCCGTTGCCTCTTCCGCGGATATTCCCGCTGCGGCAAGGACAGCTTTGGCCGCTTCGATGCCGCGTTGCTTCTCTTCCGGCGAAGCGCCTTTGATTTCCAGCTGAAGCCTCATCACTCGCCTCCCGCGGCCAATCTGGTCAACAGTGAACGAAATAAGAACAAAAAGTCAAGAGCGGCCTTGACGAGGCAGGAATAGATTCCTTATTCCTGAAAGACATATGAGCAGGAAAGGCTATGGGAAAGCGCCAGAACGCGCCGGGCGGCGAAGCTATGTCGGATTTGGAAACCGCGGTGCAGCAGGCCATCGCTGCGGCGGGCGGCGATTGCGTAGTCGCACTGCTGCACGTTCTATCCAGGAAAACTGAACTCGAACGTGAGCTCGCGCTGTCGCGCGCGGCAGTTTCCAACGGCTTCTCTCGCGGCTGGCACAGGGGACGCGACCTGATGGCGAATACGGCCGAGGACAATTTCCGCATCGAAGTCTGGGACAGGGAGGAAAAGACCCATCTCGAAACAATTTCAACGTCCCCGGATGCGACAGTCAGCCAAGCCGCCTGGCAGGCTGCAATTCGCCGTCGACCCGGCATGCTGCTGATCCACTACAACAGCCGGCATGTCATGGAAAGAATCTTGACGCCTGGGGAGGTGAAGATCCCGCCACAGGCAATTGTCGACGGAAGCATTCATGCCGGTCTGGACGTCTCACTCGGGGACTTACGCGAATGGCACAAGCTGCGGGCGTGGTGCAAGACTTGCTCTCATCACGCCGAGGTGAAGGCGGCCGCGCTGATCGGGCGATACGGGAAGGCCGCGCTATTCAGTACCGTTGAGCGGGCGCTTCTCTGCACGAACTGCGATCGAGGTGGCCCAGTGAGATTGGAAATCCACAAACTTCCCCGGAACTGAGAGGATGTTCAAAATGCACGATCTGATCACTTTCTTCCAGACCAATGCGACTCTGGTGATCGCCAACCCTATAGCCTTTATGACTTTCGCAGTTCTTTTTGGAGGCGGAGGGTTCATCGTTGGCCGCTACTTTTTGACAGAGCGCATTGCAAACTTGGAAAGCCGGATCGCAAGGCGTGATGACGAAATCGAAGCCCTGAAAATTGGACGTAAGCGCAAGCCTGAAGAGCCGTCACTGATCCCAATAAAAGGCACTTCGGCAATTGAGAACGATGCTATGCCGCTGTTGGGACAATGGCCGGATCGGCGCCGGCCAGGAACACTGTCTGCGCCACCACGTCAGCGACGCGGCTAACCATCTGGTTGTTTAGGCTCGGTCGCCCTTAAATTCTGAAAGGGCCTGCGGGGAATTTCTGCGCGAGATATCGAACGACGCGCACATTGTTTATCAGGAAGCTTCGCGAACCTTTGCCGTTGCAGTAATCGAAGCCGACCGCAACTGACCGCCACCAGGTCCGAATGGACGACCTCCTGAAAGCTCACATCTACCGTACAAATTGGATGGTTGGGTAAGACGAACAAAGTCTGCAGACGATCCCTTGCTTTCCGGCCATTCGCGCAACCAGAGTACGAAGCTTCTAGCCATCGTGATGACCGGCGTGCCGCCGACAATTTTTGCTCAGCGGTCAGGTTTAAAGAAGCATTGAATTTCCTCAGCCCAGGCCGTGTACTTATTAACCAAGCGTCATGTGAGTGGTGACGACATCCCGCTTTGCTCCTCTAGCGACGAAGTTCGTGCGGCAGGGCAGTATGTCGCGGTGGGCCAACAGCGGAAGTTCCTTGCTATGTTTGAGGGAGAGCCCTCACTCGTGCTATTGAAATGCACCACCTCTTCGCTTCCATTTTCCCGGGCGGAACATCTATGGCGCGCGTTGCTCGAGTCGATTTGCCGCAACGTTCGGTGCTTGAGCCGCTCTACGCCAAGGCGGGATTCGCTGACGCATTCGCGATCGATCTGCCGAGCAATGCGACGGGCGATGCCGAGCGCCTCGCCGCCCATATGCTTACGGGTCAGGCGCGGTGGGTTGGCTGGCTATAACTATAAGGCACAAATTGGTTGCGGGGTTTGGCCTTAAGACATCGTCTGAGTTGCGCGATGACGTTGCGACCGACAGGATCGATTTCTTCCGGGTCTACGATCGGCGCCGTCATGAGATTGTTCTTGGCGAGGACGATCGCCATCTCGACTTCCGTTTGTCCGTTTTGGTCGAAGAGTCCGCTTCGTGCCGCCGACTCGTCGCTACAACGGTCGTGACCTTCAATCATTTGGGAGGGCAAGCCTATATTGCGGGAATTGCGCCTTTCCATCGCCTGATCGTAAAGTCGTCTTTGCGTCGAGCCGAGCGATCGGGCTGGGTCAACTGTGAGGTGGTGCGCCGCCGGCCTGGATCATGGCGACTCTCGAGGTCCTTCGCCTTGCGTTCAAAGCGTCGCGTAGTCGTTGCCGTGTTGCTCAATTAGGTTGTGATGGCCGAGAACAACATTGCCTTCCGCTCCCAAGCGGCAACGGTACGGTAAATGTGGCACGATGTGGAGCGGCGCGCGGCGACCCACGGGCGCCGCCTTCGGCTTCCAGCGTGGGCCGTAGCGCCGCACCTCGGCGGGAACCCGCCTGGGTGAGACGCGCATTCCAAGCGCGCGCCGGCTGTAAACCCCCCGGGACTACCGTTTTCCCCCGCTTCCTTATTCTTGCAAGGAACCAATCGATGCATTCCACGTTGTCACCGTTGCGGCGAGGTGCATCCTTGGCCGCGGGGGCGGATTCATTAGATAAACAACATTTGCAAACCGCTGGGGTGGGAGTGGCAATGTGAGCGTGCAGGCATCAAGAAAGCAATTAGATCGCCGACAAGTTCTCAATTCCTTGAAAGCATTCAGACGGGGAGACTTCTCGGTCCGCATCGATAATGTTTATGAGGGTATAGACTCCGACATCGCCGAGACCTTCAACCAGATCGTCGAACTGAACGATCAGGTGACACGCGAGTTCGAACGCCTGAGCAGGGTGGTGGGCAAGGATGGCCGGATCGGCGAGCGCGGCCATGTTCGCAATGCTACTGGCAGTTGGGAATCCAGCGTCCGGTCAGTCAACGACCTCATCGAAGACATGGTCCAGCCCACGGCGGAAGTGGCCCGCGTCATCGGCGCCGTTGCGAAGGGCGACCTGTCTCAAGCGATGATGGTCGAAATCGATGGCCGACCGCTGCGTGGCGAGTTCCTGCGCATTGGCAAGATTGTCAACACTATGGTCGGGCAACTGGCCTCTTTTGCATCGGAGGTGACGCGTGTCGCGCGCGAGGTAGGCACTGAGGGAAAGTTGGGTGGACAGGTCCGTGTGAAGGGCGTGGCTGGCACATGGAAGGACCTGACCGACAACGTCAACGCTATGGCCACCAATCTCACTGGGCAGGGGCGCAACATTGCCGAAGTGACCACAGCAGTCGCCTCCGGTGATTTGTCAAAGAAGATCACGGTCGATGTCAAAGGCGAAATCCTCGAACTCAAGAAAACCATCAACACGATGGCGCCCAGTTTGTGGGGTTCTAGAAGCTTTTCGAACTTTCTGCCTCGCGTATTCCCGCGAAGCTTTGGCATGGAGGCCCTAACCCGCTGCGACGACTTTCTCTACGTCGCGTTGTTGCAACGGTCATCAGCAGCGAGCTTTCGGAAAATCGGCATGGGCGCAGAAACCAGCCCACGCAACGTACACCGATAACATGCGTTCTATTGGCAGAGCAGTCGCCGATCTGAGGATCAGCTTCATGCGCAGACAAAGCCGGAGGCGATTGGGATGACTAAGTTCAGAGAAGCCCTCGAGCGCGGCAAGACAGCCTACCACCAGCAAGAGCAGGATGCGAATGTCCCAGTGACGGACTTTGCCACCAAAGCCAGTGCTTGGCTAAACGATGTCGTTGTTGCCTCGTTAGAAGCGGCCAAGGCCGAGGTGGCGGGCGAGATGACGATCGATATAGACACGGCACCGCGGCGCCGTGGCAGAGTGTTAACGCCCGCTGTTCGGTTCCAAATCTTCCGAAAACCAGGATTGAAAAAGACGGCCAGAAGGGCATTCACCGTCAACGTTCAGCTAAGTGGAGAGGTGTCGGTTTCTTCACCGGGTATGGTGGCCGAGGCTGTTGGAAATCTGGGGGATAGGTCTGGGGAGAGGTTTCGCAATCTCGTCGTCAAGCTGATCGAAGACGTCGCCAGGGGCATGTGACGGGGGAATACCCATGAAAGGCGTGCCGCTGCAGTGAGAACCATTAGCCCCGAGTTCGTCGCAGATTCGTTCCCTGGCGACCGGAGCCGATTTGGAAAGCTTTGAGGTAGTACGTACCCGGCGCATTGGGTCACGATTTCGAAGGAATGTCCGCCTCACCGTAGCGGCAGTTCGCGCCGCCTCAGAGACCAAGGCTCGGTAGGCGCTGACCGAGAGTTTCATCAATCCGGCGCGGTCACAGATCTAAAGCGCGCCCGCTGAGGGACCGTTTCTAGAGCCGCTCCACATTCAGAATAAATTCCTACTGTCTAGGGCGCTGTCGATTAAGGACACTGCGGATCGGTTGTGGCCTCCCGACCGAAGCCGACCGCGACGATCTCCGGCTCTACCTCCTCTTCCAAAAATTCTCCATGGACAGGTAGGTGAACGACGCTGTCCAGCTTAACAGCACCAGGCCGGTGAGTGCCTCTGAAGAGGCAATCAGTCGCATCGGACCCTCGGCCCTGATGTCACCGACTCCCAGCGTTGTATAGTTGGTGATGGAGAAATACAGGAAGTCGATCCAGCCATCGGAGATTTTTCCGACGATTTCGCCTAACAGGCCGCAGCTATGAAGGCCCCAGAAGACGAAACCGTAGAACGTAATCTCGACAGTATGCGCGGCAAGCGCTCCAAAAATAACGATCAGCAATCGTCCTCGGCTCGGAAATCCGCCGATCTCGGCTGACCGGGCCGAGCTCGCGACCATTTTGAAAGCCTCGTAGTGGACGAGAACGCACGCGATTGCCAGAACGAGCGATACGAGACTGACTGCGATGACGTTCATTATGGGTGCACCGTTTGAGGAAGGCTTCGTGTTGATCGCCCAAATCGGTGCCTGTGTGAAGGTCTGGTTTTCTGCGGCGCGGCTGATTGGCTCGTCCGGCTCGCCCCCAGGCCGCGGACAAGCGTTTGCCCGCAACGGTATTTCTTGCCGGCGTCGATACGATCGAGATCCATGGCAACGAATTCGCTTCAATGGAATTGACGCGCCAGAGAGCGCTCAACTTTGGCCTGGACGGCAGGCAGAGGAAGGATAAGTAGCGCAATGTCGTGTAGGGAATGAAGACAGATCCTCAAAGTGAACTTCAGCGGCATGAGATGCCTTGGCAGCTGCTTCGGCAGGTGTTGGTGGGTTGCCGAGCTTCATGCCGGTGGTCTTGCGCGAGGCAAGGGCGGCCTTGGTCCCGAGATCAGCCGCCGCTCCTTCTCGGCAAGCGCTGCGTAGAGGTGCAGCATGAACGGATCGGCATCTGCGCCAAGTTCAGCCACGATGAACGGAACACGTTGCACCCTAAGCCCAGGGATGAAGGCAACGTTGCGCGACAATCGATCGAGCTTAGCAACAATGACCGGGCATTTGGCCCGGCGCGCGAGGGCGAGGGCCGCTGTCAGTTGAGGCCGGTGGTCGAGAGCATCCGAGCCTTTGCCCGTTTCGATCTCGGTAAACTCATCGACGATCGCAATGCCGTCGGCTTCCGTGCAGCGAGCCACGGCGGCACGCTGCGCCTCGATGCTAAGGCCTGACCGGCCCTGCCTATGAGTTGACAACCGATAGTACGCGACGGCGCTCGACATGGCTCAAACGTCCTGGGTGCCCTCGACAGCATGCGAGGCCATTGCCGGTGATGCTTTTCTGCTCGGTCAGTCCGATCGCCCACCGCTGCGCGCAGCTGGACAGTGTCTCGATAGGAGCGTGGGTCATTGCGGTCCTGGCATTCGGGTGGGCAGGTGGACCCTAACTTGGTCAAGCGATCTCTCTCAAGCGCACTTTGACGGTAGCTCAGGTGGATTGGCTCGGAAGCATTCTTTCTCACAAGGAACTTTCGGCCAACTCTCCCCGCGTTGCTCTTGGACCCAAAAAGCTCTTGGCCGACGGAACATCGCAGGTTCCATGAAGTTGGAGCAGCACGGAGGAACGTGCCATGAACAGTGTCATCTATCTTATCGGCCTCGTCGTTGTCGTGCTCGCGGTCCTCTCCTTCCTCGGTTTTCACTAGGTGACCCATGCAACGTAATGACGGCCAGGGCCGTAACCCCGCTGATTTCGACAAGGCGACAAGTGACGTTTCCGACAGACTTGCCCGGGAAAAAGAGCGCGCAAGCGAGTTGCTTCACGATGCCCGCGACGAACTGACCCGCAAGGCTGGCGACTACGCGACAGAAGCAACGCAGGTTGTTTCGGACAAGGCGCAGGAGACGCAGCGCGACATTGCATCGAGCTTGGCGGCGTTGGGCGGCGCGCTACGCGCGGCCAGCGATCACCTGGCCAACAATGATGAAAGGGCTGCATCGAAATTTGCCTTGGACGCCGCCGGCGGCCTGGAGCGGCTTTCCTCCTCATTGAAACAAAAACCGTTCGGCCAGGTGCTTGAGGATGTGCAGTCCTTCGGCCGGCAAAACCCCGGTGCCCTGCTCGCTGGCTCCGTATTGGCTGGATTGGCGCTTGGACGGTTCATCAAAGCTTCCCCACCGACGAGCCCCGAAGCACCTCGGAGTGCCCCGCGAGAAGCCAACTCGCAGACCGTTCGAGCTGCTGATTGGTCGGCTGACAGGTCCCGAGCCTCCCGAGGCTATGGCAATGCCGATGACGCCCTGACTACGCAGGATGCGGAGCAAGACAGATGAACACTCAGGACAATCCCAGCCTCGCGACCCTAGTGACCGACTTGGCCCAGAACGTCACCACGCTGGTGCAAACCGAAGCCAGGCTTCTGCGGGCGGAGCTTTCAGAAAAGCTTACCAAAACGGGCGCTGGCGCCGCTGAGGTGCTGGGCGGAGCAATATGCCTGCTCGCAGCTCTGATCGTACTGCTGCAAGCACTGGTCATCGCATTGACTCGGGCAGGGTTGGGCGCCGGGTGGTCCTCCCTGTTGGTCGGCGCGGTGGTAGCAATTCTTGGCGTCATCCTGCTGCGCACCGGGATGGCAAGCATGGCGCCTTCCGAACTGACTCCTGACCGGACGCAGGAACAGCTCAGGCGCGACGCGAATGTGATCAAGGAACAAGTGAGATGACCGACAAATCCGCAGCCGAACTTGAACGCGAGGCGGAGGCCGCGCGCGCCAGGGTAGTGGAAACCGCCGAATCCATTCGAGGCAAGATGACACCGGGGCAATTGCTGGACGAATTCACCGGCATCTTCTCCGGGGGAGAAAGTTCGGCCATGCTCGACAACCTGAGAACACAGGTCAGGGACAATCCCTTGCCCGTGACTATGGTGGGCGCAGGTCTGGCTTGGCTGATGCTGGGCAGCGGTCCGTCGAACGGCAGGCGCGACCCCCCGGCCGCGTATGCGGCGCCTACTCCCCCCAGCGGGCGTGACGAGGCGGAGGGCGGCGGCCTGGGCAGCACGCTCTCCGAAACCGCTGAAGCGCTCTCGTCGGCCGCAAGCAGCGTTGGCGCCACAATATCAGGAGCAGCAAGCGGGGCCGCCGAAGGACTGGCGAGCAACGCTGCCAGTGCAGGATCGACGGCTGGCGGGATGGCTGCGAAAGCCAGCCGCTCGGCACAGGAGCTATTGAATGATCAGCCCTTGGCTGTTGCGGCGGTCGGTCTCGCCATCGGCGCCGCGATAGGCGCCATGCTGCCCCATACCGCGATGGAGGATGAGCAACTGGGCGGATATCGCGAGAAGCTTCGCCAGACCTCGGAGAGCATACTCGAGCAAGGCGTCGATCAGGCCAAGCAGGTTGCCGCAGACGCCTATGAGACGATCAAGCAGGAAGCTGGACGGCAGGACACACAAGCAGGCACGGTGGCCGACCAGATTGGTGAAATCGTCAAGTCTGCGGCTGACACGACAGAGCAGTCCGTACGCGAAAGGGTCTCTCGTCCTCCAGAGCAAAAATCCTAGGTGTGTAGTCCCCAACTGTGATGGTGTAAAAACAGAGCTGGAGCCATCGGCGGTATTCTGGTCGGCGAACGTTAGGACAGCTTTTTCAACATTGGCCGATAGCTGCCCAACTAACCTTCGCCTGGGGTCGAGCCGGTTGCACAGCCTGCTCCAAGGGAGCAGCAAATTCGGCGCATAGCGGAGCACGCTGTGCAGCGGATCGGCAACGGTGGACCGAAGCGAAGCGGCAAGTCTCAACCTCCTTGTAAATCCTCGGGCCTGCCATTCAGTCCGCCCATTTCCGGATGTTTCACCCTTCAGAATAACCCGGACGTAGTTAGCACCGAGTAGTTGGCAATACTTGACCGAAACAGCGGCGGCAGTCTGGCGGCGCCAACCACCACTTCATCGCGGGCAGACGGGCTCACGGCAAGGTCCGTACGTGCTCGATGGCCTGGCGTAGACGTCGCATTCCCGCCTCGCTCTCGGCCTTGTTGCAGGCGGCATAGCCAAGCACCAGGCCATTGCCGGAGGATGACCAGTAATATTTCGACAGCGGCGATGCGTTGACACCGAGTTTGTCGGCACAATGCACGACCGCCCGGTCGTCACAACGTTCGTGAAGCGAGGCAACGACCTGGATACCGGCTTCCGCCGCCGAAAGAGTGATGTGATCGGCCAGTTCGGTCTCGCACAATTCGTAGAAAAACTTGCGTCGCTCGGCGTAAATGCGGCGCATGCGCTTGAGGTGGCGGCTCATGTGACCTTCATCGATGAAATCGGCTAGCGCCGCCTGAAGCACCAGGGGTGCGAATTGCCCGGTGGTGCTCAGCGCATGCGGAATGCCCTTGCACAAGGCGGCGGGCAAGACCATGAACCCCAGCCTGAGCGCCGGAAACAGCAACTTGGCAAAGGTGCCGACATAGATGACCCGGTCAGCGTAATCCATGCTCTGTATGGCGGGGACCGGCCTTCCCTGAAATCTGTACTCGCCGTCGAAATCATCTTCGATGATCCAGGAATTGTTGCGCTCGGCGATTTCGAATAGCCGCAGCCGCTGGTCCATGCGCATCGTGATCCCCAGAGGATGCTGGCAGGCGGGCGTCACGTAGATCAGGCGCGGTGAAACCTCGGGCTGGTTCATCTGCCAGCCGTCGCGGTCAACGACAAGCGGCACAATATTGGCGCCGGCGACCGTGAAAGTCGCCTTGGCCGCGTAATAGCCCGGTTCCTCCAGCCAGACCGTGTCGCCCGGATCGAGCAGCAGACGCGCCAGCAGATCGAACGCCGCCTGCGCTCCCGTCGTCACGACGATCTGTTCGGGAGAACACCGCACCCCCCTGGCCGAGATCAGATAGCCGGCAATCGCTTCCTTGAGCGCCGGCAGGCCGGTCACATGATAGGTACCGAACAACATGTCGGCGCCAAACGTTGCCCGGCGTGCGAGCAGCCTGCCCCAGACGCCAAACGGGAAGTTTTGCGGGTCCGGCATGCCCGGATGAAAGGCAAAGCGTCCCGGCGATCCGTGATGGAAGGGTTGCTGCATCAGGCTCTCGCCGCGCCTGGAAAGCGGGCGCTGGATTGCCGTGGCCATGGGTTTGCTGCCTAGATCGGTCGAGTTCACGGGCAGGTCGATGACCACCGGGCGCGCGCCCTGCCGGCTTGCGAGATAGCCTTCCGTCGCCAACTGGTCATACGCACCGACGATAGTGTTACGGGCCAGGCCCAGATCCTCAGCCAGAGCGCGCGTCGATGGCAATTCCGATCCCGGCGCCAGACGACGCCCACGGATCATGGCGGCAATCTGCCGATAGAGCTGGCGATGGATCGGTTCATCGATTGTCCGATCGATAATCAGCGCGTCCATCGGAAAGGCTTGGCGCCTTCGCCTTGATATCTGCATCGGAAAGGCCTCGCGGCAAGAGAGCTGATCGAGCTTAAGCGAGCGCCGCGCCAATTGAAACTGGCACCTTCACTTCCCGTCAAACTGGCTCTCGCGATGGAGACAGATCGGCGCTTAGATGAAAAGAAAGAGGAAGCGACGGGCCGGACAGACCACACGCGGAACGCCTTCACCGACCTGATTGGGTTCAGATGAGGCGCCGCCAGCAACGGCATGGCCTGTCCGATGAGGAGCGATGATGGCTGTCCGCATAGGCATAAATCCGATCACATGGAGCAACGACGACGTGCCCGAGCTGGGCGGGGATACACCACTCGAGGTCTGCCTTTCCGAAACGGCCGAAGCCGGCTATGCGGGAACGGAGCTCGGCGGCAAGTTCCCGCGTGCCAGCAAGGCGCTGGCTGCAGTTCTCGCGGCCTATGATCTTAAGCTGGTCTCCGGCTGGTACGATGGCCGGATCTGCGAAAAGGAGGTCGAAGAGGAGTTCGACGCCATCCTGCCGCATCTGACGCTGCTGCGCGACCTCGGCGCCAAGCACGTCGTCTACGCCGATACCTCGCGCGGCCGCCATGGCGCCATTCACGATCCGATCTCGCAGCGTCCCAAGCTTGCCGACGGCGAGTGGAAGTCCTACGGCAACAAGATCACGCGACTGGCCGAACGGTTCGCGGATTTCGGCATCGGCATGGCCTTTCACCACCACATGGGAACCATCATCGAGACCGATCACGAGATCGGCAGGCTGATGGCCAGTTCAGGGCAAGCCGTTGGCCTCCTCTATGACACCGGCCATTGCCTGTTTTCCGGCGGAGATCCCGAGACGTTGCTGCGGCGGCATGTGGGCCGCGTCGTCCACGTGCACTGCAAGGATGTGCGCCCGGATGTGCTGAAGCGCGCTCGCGCCCTGGATATGAGCTTCATGGGCGCGGTGATGGAAGGCATCTTCACCGTGCCGGGAGATGGGTCCATTGACTATTTGACGCTTTTGCGGCTGCTCGCCGACAATGGCTATGCCGGCTGGCTGGTGGTCGAGGCCGAACAGGATCCTGGCAAGGCTCATCCGCTTACCTATGCGACGATGGGCTATCGCAACCTGCGCGACCTGGCCCTCGAGGCCGGTTTCGAGGTCAAGGAACGGGAGAACTGATACCCTTCGGGGCGCTAGGGAGCGGCAATGAGTTCTGTCCTGTACCAAGGTGTGGTCAAGAACTACGGCGCGCTGAACGTCTTGCGCTCGCTTGACCTTGCCGTCCCCGACCACATGTTCCTGGCCCTGCTCGGTCCTTCGGGTTGCGGTAAGACGACGGCGTTGCGCATCCTTGCCGGTCTCGACATGCCGAGCGCCGGCAAACTTTTCATCGGCGAGCGCGAGGTCACCCGGCTGCAGCCGCGCGACCGCGACATCGCCATGGTGTTCCAGAGCTATGCGCTCTATCCTCAGATGACGGTTGGCGAGAACATCGGCTATCCCTTGTGGATCCGCAGCATGCCGGACGGCGAGCGTCGCGCCAAGATCGGCGAGGTCGCAGCGGTTCTCGAGATCGGCCACCTGCTCGATCGCCGGCCGCGCCAGCTCTCGGGCGGCCAGAGGCAACGGGTGGCGCTTGCGCGTGCCATCGTCCGCGATCCGGCGGCCTTCCTCATGGACGAGCCGCTGTCGAACCTGGACGCAAGGTTGCGCCTGACCATGCGCGGCGAGATCAAGCGGCTTTGTCAGCGGCTCGGCGCAACCACCCTCTATGTCACCCACGACCAGGTCGAGGCTTTGACCATGGCGGACTTCGTCGCGGTGATGCACGCCGGTGAGCTGCAGCAGATGGCGCCGCCGGGAGATATCTACGATCGCCCAGCCAACCGTTTCGTGGCCACCTTCGTCGGCAATCCGCCGATGAACATCCTTCCGGTCGCGCTTGCCGAACAAGGCATCGCGATCGGTGGAACGCTGGTTCCGATCCCCGCTGCCCGACTGGCGGCATGCCGTGTGGCGCAAGTGGTCGAGATCGGGCTGCGGCCGGAAGACATGAGCGTTTCGGCACCGGGCGCGCCCAACGCGCTGCCTGGTGAAATTTATGTTGTCGAACCCATGGGCAACGAGACGTTGGTCAATGTTCGCATCGGCGGCGGCAATGTCTCGGTCCGCGCTGGCCGCGACTTCAGGGGCGCGGTGGGCGCCAATATCGCGGCCACTTTTGATGTGTCGAACGCATGCTTCTTCAATTCGGCCGGCCTCACGGCCGTCCACAGGGTCAACAGTGATGGAGAGTGAAATGACGCAGTCCAGCAGAAGCAGACTTACTCGCCGCTCCGTACTCAAGGGAGGACTTGGCTTGGCGCTTGCCAGCACCGCCCTTACCGTACTCGGCCTGCCTGTCCCGGCCAGGGCGGCCGGCAAGAAGGTGATCATCGGCGCTTTCGCCGATGGCGGCCTGACGCCGTTCAAACAGAAGATCATCCCGCTGGCCAAGGATGCCGGCTTCGACATCGAATTCCTCGAGGATGAATATGGCGTGACGCTGGAGAAGTGGTTCGCCGACGCCAAGAACAGCGCCGGCCAGTACGACCTCTATCTTCTCGACGATCCATGGGTGCCGCAGTTCGGCGCCGCCAATGTGCTCGAGGATCTTGGAGCGGCCGGCATCGACGGCGGCGACAAGGACTGGATTGGCTCGATGATCGACATGGGCTACTGGCCGCCGCAGAAGGGCGCACGCGTGAAAGGCTTCGAAACCGCCACGCCGACGCTGATCTGCGTGCCGTTCGTCGGCGATCTGCAGACCCTGACTTACCGCAACGACGTCTACACGAGCGGTGCGCCGAAAACCTGGGACGAGGTCATCGCCAAGGGCAAGGAAGGCGTGGCGGCGGGCAAGATCAAATATCCGGTCGTGTTCCGCGGCGTTTCCGGCAATCCGATCGTGACCAGCTGGTACCCGGTCTTCCTGTCATTTGGTGGCTCCTTCTTCGACGACAAGTGGAACCCGGTCTTCAACTCCGCCGAAGGCAAGGCCTCGGCAGAATTCTTCGTCGGCACCATGAAGCAAAACGCGCCGAGCGGCGTCGTCGAGTTCGACTCGGACCAGGAAGGTGCGGCGATCCTCGGCGGCGAAGCAGGCGCGATCATCCAGTATTCCGGCAATGCGCTGAAGGCCGACGATCCGACACAGACCAAGGTGGCTGGCAAGCTCGATTTCGGCGTCGTGCCGAAGCACACTGCGGCGATCGCCCAGATGGGCATCTTCATCGCCGGCATTCCGAAATCGGCGCCCAACAAGGCCAATTCGGTCGAATTCCTGAAGTGGTATGTCAGCGCCGACATCCAGGCCAAGCTGTCGGAAGCAGGTTCCATTCCGGTCAAGCGCAGCGCCTTCGGCATTGCCAAGCCCGGCAACCGGCTGATCCCGGTCGCTCTGCAGCAGCTCGACGCCGGCGCCCTGCCGAGGCCGCGCACGCCAGACTGGGCCAAGGTCGAGGAACTGCTCGGCATCGAACTCAACAAGGCGCTGCAGGCTGGCTCGGGTGGCGGGGCCGCATTGGACAATGCCGCCAAGCAGGTCAAGGACTACCTGTCTTCGGTCGGCTACTATTGATGGGAAACGGCGGGACGCAGAGCCGCAAATATCGTCTGCAGGGGGCGGGGCTCGACCTCGCCCTCCCTTATCTCATGCTGGCGCCAGGCCTGCTGATCGTGCTTGGCGTGCTCGTCTATCCCTTGTGGGACGGTCTGCGCGCCAGCACCAAGGTCTATCGCTACGGCTCGGTCGTCGCCGATGTCGGCACGCATAACTACATCCAGCTGTGGAGCGACCCGCAGTTTTTGAACTCGCTCTGGGTGACGGTCGAATTCGTCGCCCTGTCGGTCACCTTCGAGGCGATCCTGGGCTTTGCCCTGGCGCTATTTTGCCTGCGGGAATTTCGCGGCATCCGCTTGCTCAGAACCATTCTGATCATCCCGATGGTGATCACGCCGGTCGTCGTCGCCATCGTCTTCCGGCTGATCTACGCCAGCGACGCCGGTATGCTGACGGCAATCTCCGAGTGGACGGGCGGCGGCCAGGTGCAGATCCTCGGCAGCCCCGTCAAGGCCTTCATCGGCCTCGTCGTTCTCGATGTCTGGGAATGGACGCCGCTGATGTTCCTGATCCTGCTGGCCGGCCTGCAGTCGCTACCGCACGAACCCTTCGAGGCCGCCCGGGTCGACGGCGCCGGCAACTGGCGCGTGTTTGCCGACCTGACCTTTCCGATGATGCGGCCCGTGCTGGCGATCGCCATCGTGCTTCGAACGATCGACGCCTTCGGCACGTTCGACCAGGTATTCGTGCTCACCCGGGGCGGACCGGGCGAGGCGACGCGGTTGGTCTCGATCTACGGCTATGACACCGCCTTCAAATTCCAGCAGACGGGCTATGCGGCGGCACTGTTCGTCACCATCGGTCTCGTCGTGCTTGCCCTGGCCTTCAGCGCCGTGCGGCTTTTGCGCAGGGTCGACGCATCATGAACAGTCGTCTGGCCCGCATCGGAGTAATGAGCGCGGTGCTGACTATCGTGCTCTTGCCCATCTACTGGCTCGTCTCGACCTCGCTGAAGTCCAATCGCGAGATCACCCAGGAAGGCACGCTCTATCCGCATGTTCCGACTCTGGACAATTACATTAGGCTGTTCACGGAGAAGCAGTTTGGCGCCTATCTGACCAACTCGCTGGTGGTGACATTCTTCTCCGTGGCGATCGCCCTGGTCGCCGGCGCCATGGGGGCCTATGCGATCGCCCGCTTTCGCCTGCCTTTCGCCATGGAGCGCAAGGTCGGATTGTTCCTGCTGACGCTGCGCATCGTGCCGCCGGTCGTCATCCTGATCCCGGTCTATCTGCTGATGCTCAAGCTCGGCCTGCTCGACAGCTGGTTGGGTTTGATCGCCACCTACACCGCCTTCAACATCACCTTCTGCGTCTGGATGATGGAGAGCTTCTTTCGCGAAATCCCCGTGGATCTCGAGGAAGCCGCCATGGTCGATGGCGATTCCCGTTTCGGTGCGTTCCGGCGCATCACCCTGCCGCTGGCAGCACCCGGCCTCGCGGCGACCGCCATCTTTGCCGTGCTTGTCACTTTCAACGAATTCCTGTTCGCGCTGGCGCTGACGGCCACGCCCCGGGCGATGACGATGCCGCGCGGCACCGCCACGCTGATCGGCCGCATCGACACCGACTGGGCCTCAATGTCGGCGGCCGGCGTCATCGGCGCGCTGCCGATCGTCTTCTTCGCGCTTCTGGTGCAGCGCCATCTGGTTCGCGGGCTGACCATGGGAGCCGTGAAATGACGACCCGGCTGGGCAGCCACTCACCTCAATCAAGTCGCCGTCCCGGCCACGTTCAAGGCCGCGCGACACCACGCGGCCTTTCAGGGAAATCAAACCCATGATCGATGTCTGTCTATTCGGAGCGGGCCTTATCGGCCAGGTGCATGCAGCCAACCTGGCGCGCCATCCCCGGGTGCGCCTGCGCTACATCGTCGATCCGAACACCGAGGCCGCTGCGAAGGTCTCTGCCCTGACAGGAGCTGAAATCGCCGACACCCAGACCGTGATGAATGACCCATCGGTTCGCATGGTGTTCATTGCTTCGGCAACGAGAACGCATGCGGACCTGGCCATGGCCGCGGCCGCCAGAGGCAAGGCGATCTTCTGTGAAAAGCCAATCGATCTTGATCTCAAGCGCACGGATCAATGTCTGGCGGCTGTCGAGAAGGCAGGTGTGCCCTTTCAGATCGGATTCAACCGTCGGTTCGACCCGAGTTTTCGGGCGCTGAAGGCCCGCCTTGCGCAAGGCGAGATCGGCGCCATTGAACAGGTCATCATCACCAGCCGGGATCCGGAACCGGAAACCGAGGAAGCGCTGGCAGGGGGAGGGGGCGTCTTCCGGGAAATGACCATCCACGACTTCGACATGGCACGAAACCTGTTGGGCGAGGAGCCGGTGGAGCTCTTCGCGACCGGGTCGTCACTTGTCGCGCCGCAATATGCCAAGCTGGGGGACTACGATACCGCGATGTTCGTGCTGCGCACGGCGTCCGGCCGGCAATGTCACATCAACAACAGCGTCAGGGCCGCCTACGGCTATGACCAGCGCATCGAGGTGCATGGCGCGGATGGGATGCTGCGGGCCGGCAACAGGGAGCCGACATCGGTCGAAATATCAGGCGCAAAGGCGATATCGCGCGACAAACCATATTACTTTTTCGTTGAGCGCTATGCCGAGTCCTATGCCGCCGAGATCGATCATTTCATTATCTGCGTCGAAACAGGGCGACGGCCCGACGTCTCGGCAAGCGACGGCCGGAAAGCGATGATCCTGTGCGAGGCCGCGCTTGCCTCCGCTAGGTCGGGCAGGTTCGAGACCGTCAGGTTTTAGTGCAATCGAACGAGGAGCTTCCAGATGAAGATCGGGATGATTACGGACAGTCTCGGCGACCTCTCATTCGACGAGATGTTGCGCGCTTCGGCCGAGCTTGGACTGCAGACATTGGAGTTCGCCTGCGGCAACTGGTCGTCCGCGCCCCATATCGACCTGCAGGCCATGCTGGCGAGCGCTGCCACGCGCAAGGACTTCGTTGCCAAGGTCCAGGATCACGGGCTGACGATTGCGGCGCTCAATTGCTCGGGCAATCCACTGCACCCGGGGCCGCAGGGCAAGGTCCACCATAGCGTGACACAGGACACCATCCGGCTGGCCGGCCTGATGGAGATTGATCGTGTAGTCATGATGTCGGGCCTGCCGGGCGGGCCGGGTGACGCCAACCCGAACTGGATCATCACCGATTGGCCGCCGGAATGCCTCAAGATCCAGCGCTATCAGTGGGAAGAGCGGATAATTCCCTACTGGCGCGACCTCGTCGCGTTTTCAAACAACCTCGGCATCCACAAACTATGCCTGGAACTGCATGGCCATCAGTCCGTGTACAATGTCCAGACATTGTTCAAGCTGCGTGACGCTGTCGGAGAAACGGTCGGCGCCAACTATGACCCTAGTCATCCGCTGTGGATGGGGGCGGACCCGATTGCCGCCATCCGCACGCTCGGCTCGGCCATCTACTATGTCCACGCCAAGGATACCCGAATCGAGCCAATCACCGCGGCCATCGACGGCACGCTCGATCCGCGCCCACCAAACCTCTATGCCGAACGGGCCTGGAATTACATCACACTCGGATACGGTCACGGTGAGACCTGGTGGCGGCAGTTCTGTACCGCGCTCAAGCAGGTTGGCTACGACGATGTCTTGTCAATCGAGCACGAGGACATGATGCTGACCCCGATGGAAGGTATGCGAAAATCGGTTGCGCTCCTGCGCAATGTCGCAATCAACCTTTCATAAAGCGGGAACTTGCCTATGTTCGGGCACGGAAGCGGCCTCCTACTGACTAGTTCTCGGCGTGGCTGAAGACGACAGTACCGCTGTCCTTGCGAACTTCAACGCATATGACGCCGTCGTCAACCCTTCGGTCTGGAACATGGCGATTGCGTGATCTTTGGCCGTCTTTTCAGCGTCAAAGGTCACCTTGTCAAAAACGCCCTGCCGTCCGTACCAGATCACTGTGAACGCCATTTCCGGCTCCTCGGAATGAAGCGCCTGCCACAGAGGTCAACACGGTGTGTAGCAATGGCCTAGTCGCCGTCGCAGCTTGGAGGCTTGGCGCCGTCCAACCAACATTGTCAACCAGCGCGTTACTCGCGCTGGCGCTCATTTGGAAGTGGACCCGACATCATGCGTAGGGCGGCGCGATCGTCCTTTGGGCCGCGCTGGCCAGATTGATACGGCCCTGACGCAGCCCTGGAGCAAGATCCTGCAGAAGGGTCGCGGGACACAATCGAGCGCGAACTCGACCGGACAGAGGTCAGGGATGGCTCCGATTGGGCAGAGCGCTCCCGAAGATGTCTGCAAAGACAGGTAGCGGAAGCGGCGGAGTTGCCCAAGCGAGGCTCGCCCTGACGGGTTTCCAGAACCTGGCCTAGGCAGGAAACACGTCGCGCGATCCTGATGGACCTCGCACGCGGCCATCCGGCTCGCGTCGCCTGGCGCCGCGACCTGTTCAGGCGGCCCCGGCTGCTGAAGTACGACCCGCGCGGGCCGCTTGCCGGGCGGCGGCGAGGCCGCCCGGGAAGCCGGTGCGATCGCTGTAATCGCGCGGTTTGACGTGGCCGCGAGAATGACGTGTGGTTACGCCTTGCGCGCCGACGAGGTCGAGCAATGCCACGCCGCCGACTATGGCAAGTGCAAGGCCCACATTGCCGCGCTTCGGATTTTCATGCCGAAACGCGGGCAATAGCGTTGCGATGTCCAGTACATCACCCGCTACCCGGCTCCACATCCCCGCCGGCTTGTCCACCGAAAGCGAGAGTATGCCGCTGCTGATTTCCCGAGTCCCATAAGCCCGAATCAGGCTTTCCTTCCCACTCATACCGAGCGCGCCGGCAACCCTGTCTGCCGCTACGAGTTCGAAGACGCCCAGCGCTATACTGAGCCAGCCTAGCTTGCGCGCGAGGCTGTCGGCCGCGCCGATCACGCTCGGGCCGATCTTCAGCACTTTGGGATCGCCAGGCAATCTGCTGATGTTGGTGAGTTTTGCAACCAAGTTCATGACGTTTTTCCTACGGTTTCAGTACCACCTTGATGCAACTGTCCTGCTTGTTGCGGAACACCCGGTACATGTCGGGCCCCTGGTCGAGCCCCACGGTGTGGGTAATGACGAAAGACGGGTCGATTTGACCCTCCTCGATGCGGCGCAGCAGATCGTCCGTCCAGCGGTTCACATGCGTCTGTCCCATGCGGAAGGTGAGCCCCTTGTTCATTGCCTGCCCCATCGGAATTTTGTCCAGCAGACCGCTATAGACACCCGGGATCGAGATCACGCCGGCCGGCCGGCAGACGTAGATCATTTCGCGCAGAACGTGCGGCCGGTCGTTTTCACTCAGCACCATCTGCTTTGCGCGGTCGTAAACGGTGTCCGGCTGGGCGAGCGAAACGTGGCTTTCCATGCCAATGCAGTCGATGCACTTCTCCGGACCCTTGCCGCTGGTGAGCTCGTTCAGCCGTTCGACGACACTCTCCTCAGCGAAGTTGACGGGTATGGCGCCGCCTGCCGCGGCCATCGAAAGCCGTTCCGGCAGGTAATCTATGGCTACGACCTGCCCCGCACCGAGCAGTAGCGCGCTGCGGATCGCCATCTGCCCGACAGGGCCGCAGCCCCACACGGCAACCGTATCGGTGGGCTCTATGTCGCACTGGGCAGCTGCCTGCCATCCCGTGGGGAGGATATCCCCGAGGAAAAGCGCCTGCTCGTCGGTCAGAGTGTCGGGCACCTTGATGTGCGTCGTGTCGGCAAACGGCACCCGCACATACTCGGCCTGTCCGCCGGGATAGCCGCCGGTCAGATGGGTGTAGCCGAACAATCCCGCCGTCGCGTGCCCGAACACCTTCTCGGCAAGGTTCTTCTTGCGATTCGTGCGTTCGCAAACGGAGAAATTCTGCCGCTTGCACTGGTCGCACTGACCGCAAATGATGGTGAAGGGTACGACGATGCGGTCCCCCTTTTTGAGAGCGCCGTTGACCCCCGAGCCTATCTCGACGACTTCTCCCATCATCTCGTGACCCATGATGTCGCCGGGCAGCATGGCCGGCACAAAGTTGTGGTACAGATGGAGATCGGAGCCGCAGATCGCACAACTCGTCACCTTGACGATCGCGTCGCGTTCATCCTCAATCTCGGGATCGGAAACCTCGTCGCAGCGTATGTCTTCCTTGCCGTGCCAGACCAACGCTCGCATAGGTCGCTCCTCTATTCGCCAGGTCCTTATGGCGGCCTCACGCCTCTCCGAAGCGAGCCGCTGCAGTTCGGTTGGTCGACTGTGCCCGCTGCCGTCCAACCTCGACGGTCGTTCTATGTTCCGGGACAAGGACGAATCTTTCGCTTGTGCCGGCCGGAGACCGGCGCCTGCGCCAAATCATCGCCTAGTGTTCCCGTTGGGCCGCTTGCAGTCAGCTGGCAGGCTCATGGCGGCTTTAGACTGCGGTGGCGAAGCCTGGGATAATAATCTGGATTTCCACCGGGGAGCCCAGCTTCGGCCCGACCATGATCAATTCAATTGTCCAGAAGCAGCTTCAGGGTGTGATCCTGCGGGAGTGGAGGGTTTAAAGTTCAACAAAAGCGTTCCCGGCACACCTGACCTCCCGACGCCAAGGATGCCTAAAGTCGCGCGTTACTGTAACGGTCCCGTTTTCGAATAGGGAGGCTCGGGGGCTGGCCTGAAACAAAAGTTGTGCCGATTGAAGTATGGCCGTTACTCTATTTCATTAAGCCGGCAGCGCGAAGAGCGTCTTCGATAATCTGACCAGGGCCGGCGTCCGGGCCGCTCGGCGGCTGGAACGGCGGGTGCGCGACCGCCAAAGGGGAGTGTCGCGCCGATCTCGTCGATGGATGGGCGTCTGGCGACTGGCCCTCAGTGCCGGCTAGTCCCCAAAACCGGGAGATAAGCGAAGTGGATGATATGCCGGTGTCGATCATAAAAGGTCCGCCGTCACTCAAGCCGTCTGCCGAGTCCACAGGTGTCCCGTGCGCCATACCTGGGATGAGGTAGGATTCGATGACTTCCTGATTCGTAGCATCCCTCCAAACGTCGCGGCGATAGCCCTGCCGCTCCGCGGTGTCGGCTTGAGCTTCGCTTTGTCCATGAAGTGCAAGCCATTGCCGGACGAGTTGGTCGGAATTGACGGGACTGACCGTCGTGTCGGCGCTTCCATGCCAGACGGAGAGCTTCGGCCACGGTCCGGAGTGACCGGACGCCTGCTTGACTGCCGACGCCAACTGCTTCGCGGTTGGGCCGCCATGACCTCGCATACGGTCGAATGCCTGCGGCAAGGTAGTGGCGCTGCCATAGGGTAGACCAGCTATGATGGCCCCGCCCGCAAAGACTTCCGGATAAGTGGCCAGCATCGCGGCGGCCATTGCCCCGCCAGCGGAAAGTCCGGTGACGAAGATCCCAGTCCGGTCCACATCGTTTGCGATGACTACGGCCTCTATCATTTGCCGGATCGAAAGTGCCTCACCCGAGCCTCTTCGGGTGTCGTCTGGGGCGAACCAGTTGAAACAAAGATTGGCATTGTTGCTACGCTGCTGTTCTGGATAGAGCACGGCAAAGCCCTTGCGATCTGCCATCCTCGACCAGCCCGCGCCGCGGTCATAGGACACAGCCAACTGCGTGCAGCCATGGAGAGCAACGACCAGAGGTGCATCCGCTGCCAGGTCCTTGGGGCGGTATGTCCAGCCCCGCAACCGTCCTGGGTTGGACCCGAACGCCTGAAGTTCGGAAAATCGATCCCTTCCGACGTCACCGGCCACGAACGAGTTGCTTTGCTTTCGCCGAGCAGCCAAGCGTGCGACGGTATCGGTGAGACTTCTCATGTCGGCATCCTTTTGCGTGAAATCCAAAGCAGATCAAACACCGGAACGCCGCCTTTCCAAGTTGGTTGCTGCGCTGCAGCATAAATACCTGCCTCTGCGAACAGGTTTTCTCCTGCGCATCCATTCTGGCGAACACACCTCGCCTTGGGGCCGGAGCGGGCGCGGTAATGACGGCACATTCAGGTCATGTGCAACCATCCTCGGCTCGCCGCATGCGAAGAGAGCGGTCCGGGGGGCTGGTGACCTTGTCCTCTGAGGCGCTGCGAACGGATCGCGGCTACTACTCTGCCAACGAGAAGATGCATCACTATCCGGCGAGGCAGCGCGACTATCGGATTTCCTCGCGCTTCGACCAGTCGCTGCCGATCCTGGTGTCGGCCCGGGCGCCATCCCAATCGAGGATCAGCTGGGTGCGGAACCCGTCATACTTGATCGCGTGGATCCAGTCGTCGCCCGATCAAGAGCACGGCGGAACAAACGACAATCGGCCCTCGCCGGCATGCTGAGAGCCGCTTCCGTTCCGTTAGCGCGCGCTGAAATACTTCGGGAACCTTCCGCACGGTCCGCTGTTCGTCGGCAAGGAGGTCCATGAAGTGCGAAACCTGACGGCAGAGCAGTCGCGAGCAGCAAGAGCGCTATTGAACTGGTCGCGAGTGCGGCTTGGCGCCAAGTGCAATCTTAGCGAAGCGACGATCAGCGAATTTGAGAACGGGGTAAGGAAACCGCATCCCCGCACTGTCGCCGCCTTGCTCCTGGCTTTCGAAGGAGCCGGAATTGTCTTTCCCGCCGAAGGGGGCCCATTACTAGCGCGCTCTGAAGGGCAGACTAGTCGCCGGACCGGCAATAGAACGTGGCGCCGCCGGCAGACAAATCGCGCGGCGGAATGAAGAAAACTCCACATATCGATGAGGGAAAAGTGAGGGTGAACCTTGGCATTTTTAAAGGAAGGGACCGCCACGGAAGCGCTCATGCCGTCCGACAAACGTAAGCGAAGGTTCGCTTTTCGCCCTTGGTCTCCGTGACACGCACCCAGCTTTCCTCCTGGCGCCTGACAGGCTGGCCGATGTGTGCCCCTGCCGCTTTGAAGGGAAGCTGTGCGATGACCATGCTCGAAGACACAGCCGATCCGGCGGCCATGATCTCACCCGATACTGCGGCACCTCGCGCCCCCTTGCCACCAACCGCCAGTCAATTAGCTGTAGCTAAAAGAGTTCCGGAACTGCATACTGCATGCGCGACGCAACAAAGCTACCACTTTGCAACCTCATCGGAATGCAGCGACGATGACGAAGTATCAGGTCGAAGAGATCTACAGCAATACAGTCGTGTCGTCTGGCACTGTCGTGGAGAGCGATCCTATGAAAGCCGCCGAGGCCGCCGCCGGACAACAAAGAGTGTCGCCAAGAGCACTGCAGGATCATTGGTTCCGGGTGGTCGATGAAGAGAAAGCCACCGCGTATGAGTACAGCTTGGTCGGACCTGACGAACGTCCAGACCTCTTGGAATGGAGTGAGCACTCCGACTTCGGTCCTCCGATTCATGGCAAGGTGCACGGACTTGAGCTCACCAACGAGGGCGATCACTTCTACAACTGTCCCGCATGCGGTCAGCCCGTCGATCAGCGCGATTTGGGCCAAGTCTTCTGGCATGAAGTGCCCGGCCATGAGCCGCTGGAGCGAAGCCCGAGGCGAAGGTGATCCAGTTTCCTAAACGGAAATGAGACGCCGCCGGCCGGGCCAGCCGCGAGCGCCAATCACCGGACGCTTCGCGTACCCGCATCTTGCCCCAACGCAATTGGCCCGCGCCCTGGCAGAAAGGCGCGGGCCGGCCAAACCTACCCGCTTGGCCAGCAGCAAAGGGACTCGGCTGCGTTCGCCCGAACTTGTCGCGCGTCCGGCTGTTCCCGTCCGGAAAGATAAAAGCTTTCCGCAGCAGCCACGCGCATCATGCACCGCACTGGCGGGCCGAATTCTCCTTTAAGTATTCTACTTCTTTCCATGCACCCATGTAAGTCGAATGCTTGCTGCGACCGATACTGCGAGTGGTACGGTGGTGTCGAATTGGAGGCCTTGTAAATGTCGACCCAGAACACGAACCGCTACGAAAAGAACTCGACCAGGGCCTTGTATCGGAATCTCAAGCGCGCCGGGACTTTTCTTAAGAGGGCGGGGCGTTTCGCTGCGGTCTCGCCGCTGGCTGTAACTCTCCTGCTCGGCACAAGCTTGAATTCCAAGGCGATTGCCAAATCAGGCGGATCACGTCCTGGCAACGGATGAGGGGACAAGGACCACACCCACTCTGGCCCTCCCGGTTGACTCCACATTCAAGCCCAGCGGCGGGTCTCACGGGGATCGAGGTCAGGCGATCCCAAGTAGGCCCCCTGCTGCCAACCCCTAGTCAATCATCAGCTTTAGCTAAAACAGTTCCGGAACTCTTACCATGGCGGGATGTTGCTTGCCCCATGGCAAAGCCTTCACACCTTGGGCCGCCCTCAAGTGCAAGCCGCACGAGCCCTCCGACGAGGGCGACCATTTCTATAGTGCAAGATCTGCGGACAGCCGGTCGACATCACGATTTGCATCAGGCGATGTGGCACGAGCAGCCGAGGCATGAGCGGCTGAAGCCCGAAGTAGTCAAAGACCCATGAACCGAAAAGCGCAGTGTACGGCTACTCAGTCAAACCGGGACCAAAACGCACTATAGCATCGAGGATCGTGCGGTAGAGGCTGTCGACATCCTCATCGATCTCTACCCGCTTGATACCGATCGCCTTGGCATCGGCGATCAGCTTGTGTGTGAGTTCATCAATCGAGATGACGTCCGCCGTAGCGTTCTCAGGGACGTTGTTCGCGATCCATTGTTTTAGGAACTTGATGCCGCGCGTGCTCATTCCGACACAAGTCGCGCGGGGATATTAGGTTCCGCTGGTGCCCCACGCGCGCCGGCGGTCTTCGGGTCCCGTGCTATCGTTGCCGGCTCGCTTGTCGATCGCCGCCTGCAAACGTGCCGCGGCCACAAGGATGCTATCCGATGTTGGCTGAACGGGATCATGCTGGATCGTAGCTGGACTAACATTGTTATCCGAAATGTCCCCGCTCGCCGGCGACCGGAATCAAAGCGGGATATTTACGATCTCCACTGGTTGGATCGCGCATTGCGACTGCTTTCCAACCTCATCTCCCCCAAATTGTTCGCGCTGTAACAGTTATCGTGACCTTACGGCTGCCAGGGGTTTTGATGCTACCGCAGATGTCGCGAATAGCCAAGGGAACGGTCGCTACTCTTCCTCGCCACAGGCGCCGTTCGAGAGATTGATCAATGCGGCGCGGTCACAGATCTCAAGCCACGCTGGTCTAATGGAACCGTTTCGGGCGGATGCGCATTGATGGTCCAGTTCAACGGAGGGCAGCGCAGTGTCCATCATCGGCAGCATCACCGGCATTTTCTCCTCGAACGAGGAGGCCACGAAAAAGGCGCCTGCTAAGAAGGCAGCGACGAAGAAAGCAGCGACTGCGAAGGCGAGCACGGCCAAGAAGACTGGAGCTGCCCCAGCTATGGCAGCCCACTCAAAGGACTCCGCGGCCAGGGGTAGATCTGGTCAGCCCAAATCGGCCACTAAGAAAAAAGCGGCTGCCCATTGAGTTCAAAGGAACCCCGCTCGGCGGGGTTTCTTGTGATGGCTTGGGAGCTGAATGGAAAAGACATTCGCAAGGATCGCTAACGCTGTCGCTCGCGGGGCAGGTCGTCCGATCACCTTCATCCTTTGCATGGCTTTGATCGCGGTCTGGGGCTTTTCGGGACCTTTCCTCGGTTTTTCGGAAACCTGGCAGCTCATCATCAACACCTCGACGACGATCATCACCTTCCTGATGGTTTTCCTTATCCAGAATACGCAGAATCGAGATGGGGCAGCGGTACAGGCAAAGCTTGACGAACTGGTGCGCGTGAGTGCGGGCAAGAACAGCTTCATCGGGATAGATCATTTAACGGCGGCCGAGGTCGAAGAGATCCGGTCTACCTGCGAGGCCGCAGTTGCCCGCTCCCAATCCTCGGAACCGGCAGGCAAGAGGGACAAGGAAGAGAAATGTCGCCAACCGCAAGCTCAAAACACCTGGGGGCACCGAAGAGAAACGGCACTAGAGCCGCTCCCCATTCACGGGTTGAATAAATTCCTGCTGGCGAGCCCGATATCTTTGCAGATCGAGGCGGGCGAACTTGAGCTCGCAGAACATATTCAGGCCGTTCTCCGATCGACAACGTGGACTGGATGATCACCGGCAGGCGGAGGTCAGCTACTGAATGGCTGGTATGCGCCCCTCATCTCAGCCGCACAGATCGGCTTTGCCACTCCTTGGCAGCAGACATCGCCACCGAATACCGGACGCCCTGAAGTCCGGCCAAAATTTTGATGCGGACTCAGGCACTCAAACGCCGTTCCCGGAGCACCTAGCCACACAGCTTTGGGTCTGCCCTTCTTGGAATTCACGCCTGGAATTCAGCTGAAATCGCATGCGTGACCAGCTTTCGGTCAATTCGGCAATCACCCGTTCAGATCTCAACCGAAGTCAAAGATCGAGTAAAACTGAGCCTTGAGCGCGGCTGCAACAGGCCAGGACAAAGCCCGCTGACTTTTCTTCGGACGTAAGTCCGCCAAGATCCTGCATCGCAACTTCGCCCGAGAGCTTGGCAATCCGGCACGCACCGCAAATTCCCTGCTGACAGCCGGTCGGAACATAGACACCACAGTTGCGCGCCGCCTCCAGCAGGGTCTCTCCGGGTGCGCAACGATGCTCCAATCCGGAACGGGCGAAATGGACCGAGGACGAAACCGCAGAGGCCACATCCGGAGCAGCACCGCCCAGGGCGCCCCCGAAGCTCTCCTCATGATAACCCCGGGGGTCAACGCCTGCCTGGCCAAGACCGTCTCGCAGCGCCTTCATGTACTGTTCGGGGCCGCAGGCGTAGACCGTGCGCTCGCGAAGATCGGGGACCAGGCGCAGGAGCAAGGGGCCGTCCATGCGGCCCGTCGGTCCTGCCCAGGAGGGATCTGCCCTGGAACAGACGCATGTCACGCTCAGGTTGCGGAATCGGGCAGCGAGCGCATCGAGTTCCGACCTGAAAATGAGATCTCGCGGCGACCGGGCACTGTAAATGAGGCACAGGTCCAGATCGGAAGCTCTGTCCGTCAGGGTTCGCAGCATAGACATAAGAGGCGTGATCCCGCTGCCGCCCGCAAGAAAGAGAGGCTTTTCGCCTGGCAAGCCGTCAAGTTTGAACGAGCCCCGCGGGCCTTCAATCTTGATTTCGTCGCCCGCCCGCAGATTCTCGTGGATCCAATTGGAAACGAGCCCGCCTGGTGTCCGCTTGACCGTAATGTGCAGGTCGAGCGGACGTGTTGGTGGCGACGAAACGGAATAGGACCGGGCCACCACAACGCCATCGATCGCGAGGTGAAGGACCACGTATTGCCCCGCATTGAAGCAGAACATGCAATCTGAGGCGGCCGAGAACACAAAGGTCTTCACGTCGTGCGTCTCGTCGATGACCGCACGGCAGAGCATTGCCTGTGGCGATGCGTCGGCCCATTGCCGCTGCCGCATCGGTGCGAAAAAATCGGAAGCCGGAAACGAAGTATGTGCGTTCATGTTTGGCTCTCAATGACGCGCCAAACATGGCAGCCGCAGGCTGTCCGGAACAGTGGGTTGAGCCCAGCTTTTTAATCGGGAATTTCGATCTACGTCTCGAGCGACATCACCGCCAGCTGCAGCGCACGAAGCCCTTTGCGGATGATCGGCTCATGCTTGCGCCGGGCGAGCATGGCCGTATGGACGGGCTGGTAGAGCGTCGGTGCGCCGTCGACCAGGAAGGACGGGCACTCGGCGGTAAACCTGCGGGCATCGTCGTTGCGCATGTAACAACTCCCCCCGGTTCGCCGCAGCATGGCTTCGGCCAGGCTCTCGGATCCCATGGAAAGGCGGGAAATTGCCAACGAAGGGATCAGCTCGGAATGGGTTTTCTCAAGGACGACGGTGTAGCCCGGCCGAATGTAGCTGTCGGGATCGACCTCCGACATCGTCCTGGCAAAGGTCGAGACCATCACATACTCCTCGACCATAAGGTGCTCATAAGCAATTTCGGGAAGATAGCGGGGGGCGTAGAGCACGGCTATGTCCAGATTTCCCATGCTGAGATCGGTCACCATCTGGTTGGAGTAGTCGGATTCCACATGGATCGAGGCTTTGGGAAGGGCTTGACAGAGCGCCTCCACCCACCCAGGCAGCACTGAGCGTGTCATGCCAACCTGCGCGGCCACGCGAAGGGTTCCTTCGAACCGGTTGAACGCGCGCACGTCGTGACGCGCCTGCGACCAGGTCGACAGCATCGCCCGCGCGTAGGCTTCGAAACGTCGTCCCGCCGCGGTCGGTTCAGCGCCGGCGCGACCACGATGGAAGAGCTCCGATCCTACCGCGCTTTCGAGGCTCTTGATCCGGCTGCTTACCGTCGACTGCGTAATGTTGAGCCGGTCGGCAGTCCGGTTGAAGTTCCGGGACTCGATGATGTCCAGGAACGTCTCAATGTGGTCCAGCTGCACGGACAAACCCCCCAATCGAAAAACCCGATCATTACCCAGAGATCATTGGCTTGATCCGGCAATTGTCAAGGCGGAAGCTAGGCGAGCTAAACGGCAAGTAAAGCCGCGGTCTGGAGAGGGAGCGAAAGCTAAAGTGTTTATCGTCGACTGCGATTGTCACAACTACTGGTCCAGCGCCACGGTATTGGAACCGTATCTTTCCGGGATCTGGAAGGACATGTTCATCGAGGGCGAGAAGACCGGCCCCAGGGGGTCCTTCCCGCATGGCCATCGCCCCTGGTTCCATCCGCAGGATTTCTCCCGGAAGGATGTGCGACCCGAGACCGAAGCCGACAACTACCGGATCATGAAGGAAAAACACCTCGACAAATACAATGTCGGTGTGGCGATCCTCACCGGGGACGAGCCTATAGAAGCCTCGACTCTCGCAAACCCATATTACGCCAGTGCGCTGGTCAGTGCCTACAATGACTATCAGATCGCCGAGTGGTTGCCGAAAGACAACCGCTTCATGGGTTCCATCATCATTGCGCCTCAGGATCCGAAGCTGGCGGCCGCCGAGATCCGTCGGCTCGGCACTCACCCCCGCATGGTCCAGGTTCTAGCCTCCCAAGGCTCCGTGAAGCCGTATGGTGATCCCTTCTACCACCCGATCTACGAAGCCTGTGCGGAGATGGGATTGCCGTTTGCCATTCACCTGGGCGGCCACGGTGGTGTCAACTGGAACGCCGTCGCGCCTGCCCCCACGACCTTCTTCTGGGAAACGCACGCCATCCTGCACATGTCGGCGATCAGTCACGTCGCCAGCATGATCGCTCACGGGGTCTTCGAGAAATGGCCAGAACTCTACTTCGTCGTAGTCGAATGCGGCGTCGCCTGGGTGCCGACCGTGCTGTGGCGCCTCGACGCCGACTACAAGGCGCTGCGCAAGGAAACACCATGGCTGAAGATGCTGCCATCGGAGTACTGCCGCCGTAACATACGCTTCTCCACACAGCCGCTGGAGCAGCCGGCCAACGTGCAGCATCTCTGGTCCATCCTGGAAGCCATGGACGGCGAGAACACGCTGATGTTTGCGTCGGACTATCCGCATTGGGACTATGACGACGCCAACACGCTGCACATCCCGCCAGCCTGGAGAGCGAAGGTGATGGGTCAGAATGCGCTGGACGTCTACAAGCGCATTCCTGCCATCCTAACCGCGAATGCTGCCTGACGGAGCAGAACATGGCCGAGAAAACCTACATATGCCGCGTCGACGAGATCAAGGCCGGGACACCCGTCATTGCCAAGGTCCGGAGCCTTTCGGTGGGCGTGTTCCGCATCGGAGAGAGCTTCCATGCGCTGCTCAACATCTGTCCGCATCGCGGCGCGCCGCTCTGTGAGGGGCCACAATGCGGGACGACCGCGCCTGTCGAGGAAGCCCGCTTCATCTATCACCGGGAAAACGAGATCGTGCGCTGCGCCTGGCATGGCTGGGAGTTCGACATCAAGACGGGTTCGGCGCTGGTCGATCCCACTGTGCGTGCGCGGACGTTTCCCGTCATGGTGGAGGACGGCAACATCTATGTGACCGCCTGATCTGGCAGACGGGAGGCAAATCGACGAAGGACCAGAACGGCGGAGAAGGAGCACTTACGCATCGCGTGCTTGACGACGGTTGAAAAAAGAACGCGGAAAATCCGCAATGGGAGAACGGCAATGTCGGAATCAGAGTACAAACTGCGCATCGCGAAAGGTCTTATCGGGAGCGGCAAGGTTTCGCGGCGTGACTTCATCCATCTAGGCTTAGCGGCAGGCCTGACCGTCGTCGCCGCAGATCAGCTCTTTGTCACTGCGGCACGAGCAGAACCGCAGCAAGGCGGCTTCGCAAAGCTCGGCATGGCGCATGGAGCGACGACAGATTCTATTGATCCGGCTGGGTATCCCGACACTTTCTCCCAAACCGCCTTTTCAGGCGCTATGTCTAACAGCCTGACGGAGGTGGATGCGAAGGGCGGCATACAGCCGGACCTGGCAGAAAGCTTCGAATCTTCCAATGGCGCCAAGACGTGGGTCTTCAACCTACGCAAGGGCGCGACCTTCCACAATGGCAAGAGCGTGACGGCAGACGACGTCGTGACCTCTATGCGGTATCACATGGGCGCCGACACCAAATCTGCGGCGAAGCCTCTGCTTGCGTCTGTGAAGGACATTAAGGCGGACGGGCCAGAAACGGTTGTATTCACACTCGACAGCGGCAACGCCGATTTCCCCTACATTATGAGCGATTATCATCTCGTGATCATGCCGAGCGTTGACGGGAAAGCGGATTGGGCATCAGGGGCCCGAACCGGCGCATTCGTGCTCGAGAATTTTCAGCCTGGCGTCTCGGCCAAGCTCAAGCGCAATCCGAATTATTTCAAGAACGGCAAGCCTTACCTGGATGAGGTGGAGTTCGTCGCCATTACGGATTTGGCCGCACGCATGGCTGCGCTCTCGACCGGGGAAGTGGATTACATTGGCCGCGCCGACCTGAAAACACTCGGCATGTTGAAGCGCAATCCCAAAATCGACATCATCGAGATCACCGGCTACGGGCATTATACTTTGCCGATGAATGTCACCATGGCGCCTTTCGACAATCCGGATGTGCGCATGGCAATGAAATGGGCCATCAACCGACAAGAGATCGCCGACAAGATCTTCCTTGGACATGCTACCGTTGCCAATGACGATCCAATCGCGCCGGCGATCAAGTTTTACAAGAACCCGGAGCCGCAGCACAGTTTCGATCCCGACAAGGCGCGCCATTATCTGAAGAAGGCGGGGCCGGATAAGCTGAAGGTCGATCTCTCGGTCGCAGATGCGGCTTTCGCAGGTGCAGTAGACGCGGCCGCACTCATTCGCGAGACGGCCGCACAGTGCGGCATCGAGGTCAATGTCGTGCGCGAAGCGGAGGACGCCTATTGGGACAACGTCTGGCTCAAGAAGCCCTGGTGCGCTTCCTATTGGAGCGGTCGCGCCACCGCCGACTGGATGTTCACGCAAGCCTTCGCAGCCGAATCCAGCTGGAACGAGTCGTTCTGGAAGAATCCACGCTTCAACGAATTGCTTGTCCAAGCCCGAGCCGAGACGGATGACGCCAAGCGCGCCGCCATGTATGCCGAAATGCAGCAGCTGACCCATGATGATGGCGGTACTATCGTGCTGGTGTTCAACAACTTTGTCAGCGCCAAATCCAAGAAACTCGCCCATGGCGATGTGGCGCCAAATTGGGAAAATGACGGACTGAAGATGGCCGAGCGCTGGTGGATGGCTGTAGCATAGGGTGTTTGCCAAGCGCGCCGCCCGCACCGCGGACGGCGCGCTCTTGGGACTGCGCGCATGCGTGTGAATCCGGTCGCAAAAACGGTTATGCAACGGTTAGGCCTCGGCCTGATCACGTTGTTCGTCGTTTCCATCATCATCTTTTCGGCGATCGCAATGCTGCCTGGCGACTTCGCCAAGGCGACGCTCGGTCAAGCCGCTACCCCCGAAACAGTCGCGGCCCTTCAACACGAGATCGGCCTCGATCGCCCGCCAATCGAGCGCTACTTCAGCTGGATTGGTAAGATGGCACAGGGTGATTTTGGTTCCTCCTTCGCCAGCCGGACCGGCTACCGGCGAACGGTCGCGGAGATCATCGCACCACGTCTCTACAACACCATGTTCCTGGCGGTAATGACCGCGCTGGTCGCGGTGCCGCTGGCGTTGGGGTTGGGTATTCTTGCGGCCCTCTACCGCAACAGTTGGTTCGATCGGCTTGTAAACACGGTGACACTTACGACAATTTCGTTCCCTGAATTCTTCGTCGCCTACATGCTCGCCTTCCTGATCATCTCGCGCGACACGTTCGCCGGCACCGATCTCGCACAGTCTTTACCCGTCTGGCTCGCAGCTTCGATCGACTGGACCTTGAACGTCGTACCTAAGTTCCCGACCCTGGCGAATATCAGCGACCAGACTCCGTTTTGGGAGCATGTCTGGCGTGCGGCTCTGCCGTCCATCACGCTTACACTCGTCATCGTCGCTCACATGATGCGAATGACGCGCGCGGCGATCATCAACATGCTTTCAAGCCCCTATATCGACATGGCTCGGTTGAAGGGAATGACGCCAATGGTGGTCGTGCTCCGGCACGCTTTGCCAAACGCCTGGGCCCCGATCGTGACGGTTGTCGCCTTCAATCTTGCCTACCTCATCGTCGGCGTCGTGGTCGTAGAGGTAGTGTTCGTCTACCCCGGCGTCGGCCAACTGATGGTCGATGCCGTGAAATCGAGGGACGTACCAGTCGTGCAAGCCTGCGCCCTTGTCTTCGCCGCCACCTACATCCTGCTCAATCTGATCGCCGATATCATTTCGATCGCCACCAATCCGAGGCTTTTGCACCCAAGATGACAAGTGCGGAGCCCCTCATCCAGACCACGAGAGCGCCCAGGGTAAGGCGCACACGCCGATCTCGGATGAGGATAGCGCTGAAGAAGGCGCCGCTCAGTGCCTGGTTCGGCATGGTTGTAACCCTCTGCTACGTTCTGGTCGCTCTATTTGCGCCTCTCATCGCTCCTTATCGAGAGACGCAGGTCTTTAGCGAGGCATTCGCCCCGTGGAGCCACGAGTTTATGTTCGGGACTGACCAGCTCGGTCGCGACATGCTCACTCGACTCATCTACGGGGCTCGCAACACGATCGGCATCGCCGTCACCACAACTATCATATCCTTTGCAGCGGGTGTGACGCTCGGCCTGCTGGCGGCAATGTACCGGGGGTGGCCAGACCAGATATTGTCACGTGCGGTGGACGTGTTGATGTCGATCCCAAGCCTGATTTTTGCGCTGATGCTGCTTTCGATATTCGGCTCTTCGATAACCAGTCTCGTCTTGATCATCGCATTGCTGGATTCCACACGCGTGTTTCGTCTGGCGCGCGCCGTTGGCCTGAACGTAGTGGTTATGGAGTATGTCGAGGTCGCGCAATTGCGCGGCGAAGGTCCCGCATGGATTCTCCGCAAGGAAATCCTGCCCAACATCCTGCCGCCGCTCATCGCGGAATTTGGCCTGCGATTCTGCTTTGTGTTTCTGACCATCGCGGCATTGTCGTTCCTGGGCGTCGGCATACAGCCGCCATCGGCTGACTGGGGGTCGATGGTGCGGGAAAACGCAACACTGATCACCTATGGCGATGTCACGCCGCTGCTGCCGGCCGGCGCCATTGCCCTCCTGACGGTAGCGGTGAACTTCGTCGTGGACTGGTTGCTACATTCAACCAGCGGACTTCGTGATGAAAAGTAGCAGTGCCACGGCGCGCGAAAAGGGAACAGATCTTCTCAAGGTCCGGGACCTCCACGTTGAAGGCTTCTCGGACGAGCGCTGGCACCCGATTGTTCGGGGCGTCGATCTCTCGCTTAAACGCGGAGAAGTGCTTGGCCTGATCGGCGAATCCGGCGCCGGGAAGTCGACCATCGGCCTTGCGGCAATGGGTTATGCCAAGCCGGGGTGCCGTATTAGCCAGGGCTCGGTGCTGTTCGACGGTGCCGATCTTTTGTCAATGAGCGAAGCCCGCCGTCGGCGGCTCCGGGGCTCCCGCATCGCCTATGTGGCGCAAAGCGCAGCCGCCTGGTTCAACCCGGCTCACCGGCTCCTCGATCAAACCGTGGAAACGGCAGTTGCGCACGGGATCGCCAGCAGAGACAAGGCCAATCGCGACGCTATTGAGCTTTATCGACGCCTCCAGCTTCCAGAACCTGAGACCATCGGCTTCCGGTATCCGCATCAGGTGTCCGGTGGTCAGTTGCAGCGAGCCATGACGGCCATGGCCATGGCTTGCCGGCCCGACCTGATCGTGTTCGATGAGCCGACCACTGCGCTCGATGTGACGACGCAAGTGGAGGTCCTGGCCTCGATCCGCAGGATTGTCGAGGAATTCAACACAGCAGCGATCTATGTGACGCACGATCTGGCGGTGGTGGCGCAGATGGCGGACCGGATTATGGTCTTGCAACACGGACAGACTGTTGAGGAAGCCGATACGCGACAGATGCTTACGGCTCCTACCCAAGAATACACTCGGACCCTCTGGGCCGTGCGCAAGCTCGCGAAGCCGGAGATTCGGACCCAGGATCATCTACTGACCATCGACAACGTCACCGCGGCCTACTCTGGAAGGGTTAAGGTGCTCCTTGATGTGTCCATCAAGGTTCCGCGCGGCCGGACGGTAGCAGTCGTGGGCGAATCAGGGTCGGGGAAATCGACGCTCGCGCGCGTCGTTACCGGTTTGCTGCCTGCGATGTCCGGATCGATGTCATTTGATGGCAAGCCGCTTGCCCTCTTCTTGAAAGGACGTTCGAAAGACCTGCTGCGCCGCATCCAAATGGTCTATCAGTCGCCGGACAGCGCCCTTAACCCTCGCCAGACTGTGGAGGAGATAATTTCGCGTCCGCTCGAGTTCTACTTAGGCTTGAAGGGGCAGCAGCGCGACCAGCGGGTCGGCGAGCTCATGCACATGATCGAGATGGACGAAAGCTTCCTCGACAGACTGCCCGGTGAATTGTCCGGTGGCCAGAAGCAGCGGATCTGCATAGCCCGCGCGCTCGCTGCCAATCCGGAGCTCATCATTTGTGACGAGGTCACCTCGGCACTGGATCAGATTGTGCAGGAAGAAATCTTGAAGCTCCTGATGCGCCTGCAGCACGAACTCGGCATCAGCTATATCTTCATTACCCACGATATCGCGACGGTAAGAGCGATTGCTGACGAGGTCGTGGTTATGCACAAAGGGCAGGTGGTGGAGCAGGGTTTGAAAACCGAGATACTGACGCCACCCCACGCAGCCTACACCGAACTGCTTCTCTCCTCGGTGCCGCAGATGGATCCGGACTGGCTCACGGGCCTGCTTGCTCGACGGGACCCAATTTTCAAATAGCAATAGAAGCGGTACCGGCATTCGCCGACTATCTTCCGGTTCTCTGTTAGCCGAAACTCAGGGGCCATCTTCGAGCTAAGGGTTGTCGCGCCAACGGTCCCCTTCGACGCCCTTAGGAACGCGTGGTCCCGTCTTCCGTTGACTGCGATGCCATCCACCTTGATACGCAGAACGGAGTACGATCCGGACAGACGGATCCTCTCTGTATGGCTAATGACCAACGACAAGCGTTATGATTTCGAGGATGTACCGCCCGAAACCTTTGATGCATTTCGATCCGCCTTCGCCAAGGGGCGGTACTTCAACAGCCACATCCGCAACCATTTCCGTTACCGCCGAAGCGACAGCTAACAGGCTTCAAGCGTATCCTATCTAGGGGGCGGCTTGCCACGCCTGCCTTCCATCAGTGACCGTCCGCAAGGCCCCCATGTTCGTCATCAGAGGGGAGGTGGGTCCAACCAGGCCGGAGCCAACAACCTCGCAGGATGTTCGGCAAACGCGAATTGCGAGCCTGCGGTGGGCGGTCAGGGCGGCGCGCTAAATAGCTAATGATCCACTTGCAGTGTCTCTAGTTCGCCAGATCCACCATGCGGGATCATACGAAGGATGTGGGTTGGCTAATCATCCAGTAAGCCATTGGTTTATGCGACCAGCATTCTTCCACTTCGTTGCTGTTGTGGGGAGGCGGCCTCATGTCGGCTTGTCCACCAGGGGTGTGCTCCTCGTAGGGGCCTTATAGGCGTTCACCAGCCTGACGACAGCGGCATCGACCGTGACGGGAGTCCCGAGGTTCACGGTTACACGGTTTTCCTGGATGTGGGTGACGTTGCCGATCAACTCGATGTGCTGTCCCTTCTGCAGCTTCGTTGTTTGGTCCACGACCGAGTGGGGTTGCCCATAGGAGGGTATGGAAACGCTCACCCGGTCCTCAGTGACACGCTTGCGCACTGTCGCGGTGATTACGACCTCGTCGCCGATGTTGATGCCCTTTGCCATTCCCATGATTCTGGGGCGGCCAACGGCTTCGTCAAGCGAGCGGTAATGTGTCACGGCGCAGAGGAACAAACGACCGCGCGGCCATGCCTGGAAGGCATGGCGCCTCCTATCATTTGAATTGCAGCTGAGAACCGAGGATCTGCGTACCGGCATGTATGAAGGCTGCCCACCGCAGCCGATCGGGCTTGGCGCTGCCACGTTCACTGCGCCCTTTTGGGTGGCGGAGTGGGGTGCGAAGTACGGGTGCCAACAACTCCTCCGCCGTCGCTGGAACCTTTTTCAGCGGCGCGGATTCCTCTGCATGACAAAAACCCCTGAAGTTGCCCCACCCCTTCTCGCCGAGACCAGCCCCGACCGACCTGTCAATTGCGAGGTCGCTCTGGAAACTGCCTTCGCGGCCCTTGTCGCCACCTCCACCGCCCAGGGGTGGACTCCGGAAGAGACGGCGGAGACGCTGTACAAGCTCGCTGTTGAGCATCTCGAACAGCTCAAGGCCACAGCGGCCTAATCGCTCCGGCCCCCGTCGGACCTGTCATCCCGGCTCGGCCGCCGAACCTCAACGGTAAGCAAATGCCAGCATTGTCGTGCCCCATCCGATAACAGGCAGGACAGACGAAACAACGTTACGGTACCGGCAAGCCTGTCCGAAAATCGGGTGTCACCGGAAGCGAGCGCTTATGAGCGGTGCTGAAATACGCATCAAGGATACGCCTTCGCGCCGCCTCGTTGATTTCCTTACCTTCGAGGAAATCGTCGATCTGATCATATGTGATCCCATATGCATCTTCGTCAGGACGAAGTGGGACAAGGTTCTCCAAATCTGCGGTCGGCACCTTGTTGACAAGTTCGGACGGAGCGCCCAGATGCGCTGCCAGGGCGCGCACCCTGCGTTTGTTTAGCCCGGAAAGGGGAAGGACGTCAGCGGCGCCGTCGCCGAATTTGGTGAAGAAGCCCATCATTGCCTCGGCCGCATGATCGGTGCCTATGACCAGTCCTCGGCTGCCAGCAGCGAGCGCGAATTGGGCAATCATGCGCTGACGGGCCTTGATGTTGCCCAGCACGAAATCCTCCCGATGGGCATCCCCGAGTTCCACGCCAGCCACCTTGATCGAGTCAAGCATTGCGTCGGCCGCCGGTTTGATGTCGAGTCTGTGCACTTCGTCCGCCCCAATGGTGTCGAGTGCTCGCTGTGCGTCCCTCTCGTCGGCCTGTGTGCCGTACGGCAGCCGGACAGCATGAAACTTGGCATCGTATCCTGAGCTCCGCAGTTCGGTTACCGCTCGTTGAGCCAGAAGTGCGGCCGCGAGCGAATCCACCCCGCCGCTGATGCCCAGCACATACGTGCTGAGGCCGGCTGCACGCAGGTAGGTGCCAAGAAAGTCGCTGCGCCGGCGCGCCTCCAATGCGGCATCGAAATCCGGAGCGACGCCCAAGGCGCTGATGATCGCTTCTTGTTCTGTCATGTCGAGATATGCTCCTGTCCTCCCTTGATTCATGGCAGTCGTTGGTGCCCCCGATTCAGGTTTGGCAACCCGGTCTCGTTCTGCGTGGGAAACCGGAAAATGTTTCAATAACCGAGCCCATGCCGTCAGACCAGGGCGGTCGCTCATCACCTTGGCCGAAGCGGAATTCTGGTCCTTCTAACCGTGTATCGCATCCGACCACTTAAGGGGCATCGCACCGCGTCCACGCCCAACCTCGATCGAGACGCTTGCGTGCTGTGGATCAAGCTCGCGACGGTGAAATGCGAGAGCCCTTCATTCAGGAGACCCACGGGCCTGATTGGCCCGCCATCGTCACGCAAAGCGAGACCAGGCGCTTTGCGTTGGTTGTCGCGATCCGGGCCGAGCGTCCCACAGCAGAGGCGCCGCCCAGTTCGCTTGATCTCCCTTGCATTGCGCCAATCCGGGCGCTAAATACTGAACCACATGGTTCAGTATTTTAGAGTCCCTCTCGATACCTCGTTCGCCGCGCTCTCGGACTCCACCCGACGCGGCGTTCTCGAGCAGCTCGGACGTGCGGACGCTTCGATCACGGAGCTTGCCGAGAAATTCCACATGACCCTAACCGGCATGAAGAAGCATGTGGGCGTGCTGGAGCAGGCGGGGCTGGTTGTCACGAAGAAGGTTGGGCGCGTGCGGACCTGCAAGCTCGGCCTTGGCGGACTGGAGCAGGAGGCGGCATGGATCGAGAGATACCGGCAACTCTGGGACGCACGCTTCGACGCGTTGGACAAGGTGGTCGAGGAATTGAAACGCAAGGAGAAAGTCGATGGACAAAAGAAGAAACAGTGAGCCTACCCCCTCGAACAACCCCACGACGGTGGAACGGACGTCGGAGCGTGAGTTGGTCGTCACACGGAGCTTCAACGGTCCGGCGCGCGTCGTGTTTGAGGCCTGGACCAAACCCGAGCTGTTCAAGCAATGGTGGGTGCCGAAGTCGACGGGCATGGTGCTGCGTTCCTGCGAGATGGACGTTCGTGTAGGGGGCGGGTACCGTTTGGTGTTCGGACATGATGCCTCGAATACTGACGAGTTCTTCGGCAGGTATATCGAGGTGACACCGTACTCTCGCCTTGTTTGGAGCAATGACGAAGGCGGTGACGAGGGATCCCTCACCACGGTAACCTTCGAGGAAAAGGGGGGCAAGACACTGCTAGTCGTCAATGAGCTCTATCCTTCGAAGGAAGCTCTCGACGCCGCCGGCACCGGGGCAGCTGATGCGATGGGCGAGGCATTCGACCAACTGGACAAGCTTCTCGTCACGCTGCACGGCAGCGCCGGCCGTTCATGAAGTCTTAGATCTCGCGCTCGGCCGCATAGCCTGTCACCTGCGGTGTCCCCTAGCTCAGGGAGCGTCGAGGTCGAGCGCTTCACCGGGCATTTGGCTCGGTGCGCCTGGGCGAGGGGGCTGCCAGTTGAGGGCGGCGGCCGAGGACATTGAGGCCGTCGATGACTTACTGAGGCCGAGCCGGCACAGGATGCTCTCGACCTTCAGCGAAGCGGCCAAGCGCAGCCCCCCGCTTGATGCCAAGGCCTGACCGACCTCCACCATTAGGTTGGCGCTAGACATCACTCAAATGAACCGCGGCGACACGAGATTGCATGGAAGACCTACGCGCAAGAACGATGCCTCGGCCAACGTGGACAGAGATCCCGACGAATGGGTGAGCGGTGATGACCCGATGACCGCCAGTGGCAACCGCCATAGCGGTTCGCGTCCCGGGTGAGCGGCGCGTTCGATCACCCGGAGCGTTGCCGGGAAAACTTTCTACGATTCCGCTCGGAGGTGTCGTTGTTGTCCACCACGGGATTGAGCTCAGACGCAAAACTCACTCGCATGTTGCAGATCAGTCCCGATTTAAGGAACTTCAGAGTGACACGTCCTGAGGTGCGGGACGCGAATACACGCTCGAGGAGCTGCGTGCCGAAGCCCTTTCGCTCGACAGGTTCCACAGCCGGACCTCCCCGTTCGCGCCATTCTAGATCCAGCCAGCGATGCTGTTTTTGACCGAGAAGCTTCCACTGAATCGACACCGTGCCTGTATCGTTCGACAGCGCTCCATACTTTAGCGCATTCGTCGTAAGCTCATGAAAAGCAAGAGCGGCTGAAAGAGCGACGTTCGGTGGAAGCCAAACAGACTCGCCACTGATCTTGAAGCGCTCGATCGGAGCGTGTGAGCGGATTGATGTGGCAATCAGATCCTTGACGTCGGCGCCACTCCAGTTCTGCTGCGTCAGCAGGTCGTTAGCCTTGGCCAGCGAGACGAGACGGCTGGAGAGCGTGCGTCCTGCTTCGGGCAAACTTGTGGCGTTGCGGAGTGTCTGGGTGGCAATGGACTGAACCACAGCAAGGATATTCTTCACGCGATGGTTCAGCTCGTTGGTCAACAGTTTCAGGTGCTCCTCACCGCGTTTCCGGTCCGTGATGTCGAGACTGATTTGTACGGCGCCTATAATGTCGCCGGCCGGGTCGCGAATTGGACGTGCGCTGGAAAGTAGAAAGCGCTCGACCCCTGATGGCAGCGTGTAGGCGAACTCTTCATGATCGGTCAGCTGCCCGCGCATGGCGCGGCTAAGTGGGCGGTCTTCGCGGCTCACTATGTGGCCGTCCTTGACGGCCACGGTGTCGATGACGAGCTCGGGCCTGCCGAAGGATTTGTGCGCATCCGTCGGCAGGCCCATGAGTTCGGCCGCGAAGCGGTTGCGGATCACCTGAAGGGCTTTCGGATCATAAGTAAACCAGACCGCCGCCGGCGCTGTCTCCAACACCGCCTCCAACTCATACCGCCGTTCGGCGATCGCACGCTCTGCGTCCACCATCGCCTGGGCGATGGTGGCGAACTCCGTAACGGAAGTCGACAGGGGTTCGACGCTGCGGCCATGACCGAGCGCCTCGGCCCGTGTCGCCAGTTCAGCGGTGGCCTGTGTAAATCTCTTGCCGACGACATATCCGAGAGCAACGGAAACAAGGAGCGACAGGAGACCTATCGCGCAAATCGCCACAAGCGAGCGCCAAAGCGGCGCCTGCGCCGCTGAAAGAGGCACGTTTGCGGTGTAGAACCAATCAGAGTACGGGGATCTGTAGTAGCCGGCCAGCAGCGTCACCCCTTCGAAGTTGTGGGATGTAAAGGAACCGGAGCGCCCAACGATCTTTGCCACGTATTCGGGCAATCCGCGCTTTCCGGTCCATTCGTCGTGCAACTTGGAACGTGCCACGTAGTTTCCGTCGCGATCTCCCACGCCCACAGTCCATCCTTCCGGTACGGCCGGCATCAAAACATCGCGGATCCGGGCAGTCGGTACAGAAAGCGAAAGAAGCAGGTCCTCCCCCTTCGGGGCGGGCACCCGGATGGCAACAGCAACGCGGTATTCGCCTGACCCCTTGCCGGTGAAAACATCGCTGACGAAAACACCTGAGCGGTTGAGTTTCTCGCGGTCAACAGCAGCTATCGGTTCCACGGACGGTAAAGCGGCGCCGTAGCCGATTTCGGTGTTCATCAGCTGATTGCGGCCAAGATCGCGCAGGACAATCGTCCGGTCCGTCCCATGGACAAGATCGAGCGCCTCGCGGTGGAAGGCTCGCAGATCGCCATTCGCGAGCGCGGCGGATTTGGAAAGGCCGTCGAGAATGGTTTGGAGATTTGCGAGCTCGCCTTCTACAACGAGCGACACCTGTCGAGCCGTTTGCACGGCATCCTGTTCAAAACGATATCGTTCATGCAGGGCATACTGGCCTAGTAAATAGCCGGCAAACAGCCAAACCGGGACAACCGCGGCGGCGATCAAACCAAGCAGGTGCGATCGAACTGATCGACGAGGCAAGTCCATATCCCGTGCCGCCTCAGGAACCCTCAACCATAGTCAGCGGGCCAGGAACAGCAAGCGTTAGTTCAAGCGAATATAGTGCCGTTGGACCCCTGGTCCGGCGAAGCGGGCGCTGTCGTCTCGCTTGCCGGCTTGCGCGGGCCCATCAAGGTCGAGCCCGGAACCGGTCCGCCTTTGCTCTTCATTTCCGCAAGCTTTGGATTGCGGCAGCAGGGTTGTCGCTGCCGAAGCAGCCATCGTGCAAACCAGAAGGACGATGGCGTTCAGGTGCGAGCACAATGCTAGGCAGAGACCGCCATGGACATGCAGCCTCTCTTTATCGCGAGACTGTGACGTTGGGCACTTCAGCTACGATCCTTACCCCTTGATCGGACCACTCGCGGTGTAACGACCCCTGAAGCTGTCGCTGTATTGTAGCTTCGGTCATGAGTGTCCCGAAACCCTTTCGCCGAGGCGTGGGTGGGGGCGGTCCGCCGGTCTCCTGCCACTCGAGGATAAAACCATTATTCTGGGGTCTGGCTTGCCATTTTATTTGTAGCTGACCCGTCTCTTTCGAAAGCGAGCCGTGGGAAGCGGCGTTGACTGCTAGTTCATGAATGAACAGCGCCAAGGGCTGAACAGAATGCGCTGCAAGCATGACATCCGGACCATCCAGCAGAGCGCGAGACGCTCCGTACGGCTCAATCTGAGACGAGATTGTTTCCTGCAATGGAATCTCGTGCCAGCCCCGCTGCGACAACAAGCCATGCGCCCTAGCCAGGGCCTGTATGCGCCTTTGGACCGAGGCGGCATATAGCGCGGGGTCGTCAGATCTCGTCAAGCGTACGATGCTGTCGACAAGGGCAAGTACATTGTTGGCTCGATGGTCCACCTCCAAAAGCAACCGATGCTCTGACGCTTCTAGGCTCTCGATCCTGCGAAAATCTGTGCGGTCTATCTGAGATGCGAAATGGTAAACCAGACGGCCATCGTCGTCATGGATTGGACTGATGTGCAGCAGATTCCAGAACGCCGATCCATCTTTCCGGTAGTTCAGCAACTCGACGTTGATCTCACGCTCCTCCTGCAATCCTGCTCGGATCTCGGCGATGGCCGCAGGGGATGTCGCTGCGCCTTGAAGAAACCGGCAATTGCGTCCAAGCACCTCACTTGCCCCATAGCGCGTGAGGTTCAGAAAAGCCTGGTTCGCTAGTACGATAGGAAAATCTTCCTGGGTGGCGTCAGTCACCACCATCGGCATTCTCGTCCGTTGTAGGGCTATCGTAGCCAGTTCCTTTACATCAGGCATAGCCCGATCGGTAACGGCGACCGGTTCATCACCGTGGAGACCGGATGTGCCTTCGCTGTCCATCGATGTTTCCCTGAGCTGACATGAGCTCAACGTCGATGGAACTAAAACGTTTCCCTTGGAAATGGTCAGTACACCTCACCGTCCTTCAAAGCTTCGGTCGCTGTTCGAAGGCAAAAGGTGCAATCAACTGCGGGAGAATGGCGTTTATCACCCGCCGCCATTCGGGAAGGTGTGCAATGAGGTTAGCGCATCGGGGTGGGGTGGCACGGCGCCGGCACGTGGCTATTCCTGCTCCTCTGGAACATTTCAGATGCCGCACACGTTGGTTCTGATCAACCGAGGAGAAGGACCATGCACAAGGACGAAGTCAAGGGCTCAGCAAAGAAGCTGCGCGGCGAGGTAAAGGACAAGGTCGGAAAGGCAACGGGCGACGACAAGCTTCGCGCTGATGGGGCCGCCGACAAGGCCGAAGGCAGCCTGCAAAAGGGGGTTGGCAAGGCAAAGGACGCAATTCGGGACGCCTTGAAGGATTGAACGCCGAGCTTGACGACGCGGCGATGCTGCGAGGGTTCAGGTTGCTGGGCTAACCCAAATAGGAAAGGATGCCGCTTTCAGTCTTCATCAGGCCATTGAACTGCCTGTAGCACCTTTCTGCTAATCTGGACGAACTACAGCCCTCTGTTCAGGCTTGGAGAGTTCACGGAATAAATTTCGATCTATTCATACGGCCGACATCCATCTCGATTCCCGTTACGCTCGCTCGCGCTCAGAAATTCTGAGGTCGCCGAGCTCGTCGGTGATGCCAGCCGACAGGCATTCGCTCCAATAGTGGACCTTTGCCTAGCGGCGCGTGTCGATGCTCTGGTCATTGCCGGAGATCTTTACAATGGCGACCAGACCTCGATTGTTCCCGACCTCATCCACCAGGGGGACAAGATCTAAAAAAGCCCGGCTACAAGATGTGAGACCACCATGCCCTGGAACCGTTACGAACTTACAAAATTCGCGGCCAGCGACGATCTGCATATTTGGTTGGGGTATATTATTGCAGCCACCGACTAAAGCGCGCGCTATTCGCCGGCGCACGCCAGAACCGGCCAGTCAGCTAAGCATGGCCTTTGACGATCCATACGACTTGGCGCGCTTTCGTGCCGCCCAGGAGCCGGTCTTCGAAGCCGCCCTGGCCGAGCTGCGCGCTGGCCGCAAGCATTCCCACTGGATGTGGTTTGTTTTCCCGCAGCTGCGTGGACTCGGACACTCGCCGAACGCGCAGTACTATGGCATCTCGTCCAAGGATGAAGCGCGGGCGTATCTGGCCGATGCCGTTCTTGGCGAACGCCTGCATCATGCGACAGCCGCGGCTCTTGGTGTAAACGGCCGCTCAGCACACGAAATCTTCGGCTCTCCAGACGATGTGAAGTTCTGCTCATCAATGACGCTGTTTGGCGAAACCGCCGGCGTCGACGGCTCAATCTTCCGCGAGGCACTAGACCGCTTCTTCGGCGGCGAGCGCGACCAGCGCACGCTGGACCTGCTCTGAAACAGCTCGACGCATGCGACGGTCACGGCGATTCCTGGCAGGCAGCGTGGTTGCCGGCCAAGGCTGCAATCGTCGATGCCCTGCTGCGAGACGTGCCCGCGAAGACGTTTCGACGGCCGCCGCCTTGGGCCCGGGCTAGAGACCCCTAGCACAGCTCTCCACCCCAGCAACGCCGTTAGGAGCAAGAGAGCCGGCTATTTCTGACGAAGTCGAATCTCTGCCTCTTGTGCTCGGACCGCGCCAGCCGGTGAGGAGCGCCCTTGGGGGTCCTCATAGAGCTTATTGACCGCTTCATCCTGGTGGATTTCCACGCGCCGTGAAAGCCTCCTTTGATTCAGCAGAGCATAGATGATTATCAAGGCGAGGATGACAGGTCCGACGATACTCAGCGTCCAAATGGTGCCCGGTCCACTCATATAAATTCTCCTTCGCGGCCAAACACCGAGCGCGGGAGAAGGTTCCCCGATTGCTGCGGCTAAGCGCACCTCCTGAGTTCGACAACTTGGACACCGAGCCGGAACGCCTGACCATCCGCATATGAGCGGGCGTACTCTTCAGCTTCGAAGGGCAACGTGAGGGAGCTGCCATAGGCGGTCACACGCACCGACCATTTCCTCTCCCGGATGATTTCAACGGCATGCTGCTCGTGCGGAGCCATGCTTTCCTCCCAGAACTTACGTTGAGGCAGCATCTATAGCGTCGCAAAATTCGTTTGAATGCAAATAATCCGACATGTGGCGTGTCGGAATGCCGAACCGTGCCGGAGCGTTTAGGCCGTTGTAGCCTTTAGCTGTTCGAGATGCTCAATAGCGAGCTTGTGGAGCGTCTCGGCCGTCTCTCCAGTGTCCATCCTTGGGCAATGGACGTAGCCACATCAGTCGTTCCTGCGTCTAACAAGTCTTGGCCGCCTCTTGAAGCTGAAGGTCATACTGGGATGGCGAGATGCAGTGCGACCGTCCGCGATCTGGCTGTCGGGTATCCCGCGCTGGCCTGTCTCCTCGATGGCAATCAATCGGGCGTGGGGATTTGCCACGACTGAGACTTCGTCGTTCACCAGGCGCCGCTACCGCAACCTACATAGCAACAAAGGCCTGCGCTTCGTCCGTCAGCGATACCGAGTTGCGAGTTGGGCGCCGCGACCGGCATCGAACAGGGCGCGATTTGCGTCCGCGACAGCGGAGAGCCTGCCCCCTTCCTCCAAGGCCGGAATGCAGACCGTGTCACCCTGCCGGAGGCCAGCCAAGGATGCCTTGACGACGTCGGCCGGCTCCATCACCGGCACATTGGGCCTGAGGACCGGCTTGCCGTCGATGTCATGGAATTCTGTCCTGACGACTGCGGGACAAAGCGCCTGGACGCGAATACCTTTGCCCTGGAGTTCAGCCGCCAGAAGCTCGCTGAAGGTGGTGACGAAGGCTTTCGTTGCGGCATAAACCGAGCGCTTCGGCAGGAACGGGAAGTTCAGGCTTCCGCTGAAGCTGAGCAGGGAAGAGACATTGACGATGGCGCCTTCGCCGCGCGCAATCATCGCAGGAAGTGCCGCATGCGACAAACGCATGACCGCAGTTATCTGCACGGCGACCTCTTCCTCGGCGCGGTCGATCGAGAGGTCGACGAACGGCATGTAGGTCTGGAAACCGGCGTTGTTGACGAGCAGCGATACGTCCCCGGACCGGATCCGCTGTTCCACCTTGTCGAGGCCTTTCGACAGCGCCAGATCGGCGACGATGATTTCCGCGGAGGCGCCGCCGGCCTCAATCTCGCGGGCTACCGACTCGAGCCGGTCGCGCCGCCGGGCGACGAGCACGACGTCGTACCCGTCGCTGGCCAGGCGCTCGGCAAAAGCTTTGCCGATTCCGGAGGATGCGCCGGTAATGACAGCGACGCCCAAAGAACCACCAGTGGAATTGTTCACGTCGTCCTCCCAATGTATCGTGACGAGAATTGATCTCCTGTTGTCCAAGATATCGCCTGCGGCCGGTTTTGTACTCACCAAATCTCGTCCAGCGCCCAGTGCGGTGCTGCTCCTTGGAGGCAAAAAGGCGCTTTCGAGTGCGGCCATGCCGAAAACGGACCGAACGCTTTCGGCCCGTTCTCGCTGACAGCCCAGCAGGTTTGCGCCCATGCCGAGCCATACGGTCGAAGGCATCGCGCACCACCTCCAGGTAGGGGAGCCGCCGCCCTGGTGAAGCTCCCATGGCGTTCCGCCGCCTCGAAGGGGGTACGGTTGGGACACTGTCGGCGAGCGCTCAGGGATGGCTGCGTATCTCCTGGGCGATCACAGCAAGCTTCGCGCTTGTTGCCAAGGGCGGGCCTTGATTGCGGTCACCTCATGGCGGAGGAAGCGCCGACGACTCAGCGAAGGAACTGCTCCAGTTTCTCGCAAGAGCCGAAGCATAATCACCGTTTCCCTTTAGCCTCGGTCCAAATCCCTGGCTACAAATGTCTACGGAAAACTCGGCTTCAGTTTGCGCCAGCGTTGGGTGCCGGCTCCTCAGTGAAGATTGCGTCGGTTGTCCGTCCAATGGAGATCAACTCTTAGTATCCCCGGCGCGTCCTGTCGGGTCGACAGCCTCTGCCACTGCTTCTTTCTTGGCTCTTGGAAGCACGGTCATCAGGAGGATGAATGCAGAGAGGATGAGGCAGACCGCATTGGTGATGATGATGGGCCATTCGTCTTTCATCAGGCCAAAGGTCAGCCATAGCGCAAAACCCAAGACAGTCAGCACGTACATCGGCGCCGAGATACTGTTAGTGTCGCGCGTTCTGATGATTTTCCAGGCCTGCGGCGTAAAGCTGGTCATCGAACATATGGCTGCGAGATATCCGACGATCGTGACAATTTCCATCGAAAGTCCAATCTTAGGAACGTCCGGCTCAGAGCTTATTCGCCTGCGCGAGACTCGAAACGCGGACGACGCCGTGCTGGCTTCCCAACGTGAGCGTGGAATCCGTGCTCTGCGCTTGAGACACACCCGAAATCTGTTGGTCGCTGGTGTCGTATGTCGTGGTCGTCGATGACTGGGGACGTTTTAGGGAAACACCGCGTAGCGCAGACCATTCTGAGATCCGTCAGATGAAGGATCACCAAGCTCCTGGAGCCACCATGACCCGGCGTGGCGCGATCATCAGCCCGGTCCTGCGGGGGTGCTCGCAGGTGCCTCGACAGTTCACCCGCAATGGCATTGAGCTTTGCTTTAAGGCTGTCGTTGAACATGTCGCCGACCATGGTCATGCCGGAAGACCATTGCGACGTCCCGCCGAAGTCGGCATGGCTGAAGTGGGCCATGGTTCCGCCACCGCGGCGCAAGGCTTGAAAGACCGCCCTCACGTCGGAAACGCCGTGTTCGCGTGCAAGCCTGGCGGTTAAATCAGCGTCTTCCCCGGCGCTTGCGATCGAATGTTCACCTCAGTTTTGTCCCCGACAAAACTGCACTCGGCGGTCTTGGTTCCAGAGGGTGGGGTGGCCGCTCTCGAAAGGGCGGCAATACTCCGGCGCAGTCTTTCCCAAAAGAGGAACTGGGCCGCTGTCACAAGGAACTTAAGGGTGAGGCCGGCATTGAGAGTGTTCTGAAGTCAGGTTTCTCAAACAGGAAATATTAGCATGGCCAAGACCGCTAGACAGTCGTCGGGCAAGCCCGCGACGATCCATGATCAAAAGCTGACGCGCGGTAATGGAGGGGAGCTTCACCAGGTCGCGGAAGGGGATACCGATACCCCCATCCTGACTACCGCGCAAGGCGGTCCCGTGGCTGATGACCAGAACACATTGAAGATCGGCGAGCGCGGACCGGCGCTCATCGAAGACTTCCATTTCCGGGAGAAAATCTTCCACTTCGACCACGAGCGAATTCCCGAGCGCGTCGTCCATGCGAGAGGCTATGGCGCCCACGGCTTTTTCGAGACCTACGAGTCGCTGTCCGCCTACACGCGCGCCGACATCTTTCAGCGCGCCGGAGAAAAGACGCCGGTTTTCGTGCGCTTCTCGACTGTCGCCGGATCGAAAGGTTCGTTCGATCTCGCGCGCGACGTTCGCGGGTTCGCGGTCAAATTCTATACGCAGGAGGGCAATTGGGATTTGGTCGGCAACAACATTCCGGTGTTCTTCATCCAAGACGCTATCAAGTTTCCGGATGTCATCCATTCCGTGAAGCCGGAGCCCGATCGCGCCTTTCCGCAGGCCCAGTCGGCCCATGACAATTTCTGGGACTTCATAAGCCTCACGCCGGAATCGATGCACATGATCATGTGGGTCATGTCCGATCGTGCCATCCCGCGCTCCTTCCGGTTCATGCAGGGCTTTGGGGTCCACACCTTCAGGTTGGTCAATGCGAAGGACGAATCCACCTTCGTCAAATTTATCTGGAAGCCAAAGCTCGGCATGCAGTCGGTGGTTTGGAACGAAGCCGTCAAGATCAACGGCGCCGACCCGGATTTCCACCGGCGCGACCTGTGGAATGCGATCCAGTCCGGTGATTTCCCGGAATGGGAGCTCAACCTTCAGCTATTCGACCAGGAGTTTGCCGACAGTTTTGACTTTGACGTTCTCGACCCGACCAAGATCATTCCGGAGGAAATCCTGCGTCCGATTCCGGTCGGTCGCCTAGTGCTCGACCGTATGCCTGATAACTTCTTCGCTGAGACCGAGCAGGTCGCGTTCATGACGCAGAACGTGCCGCCGGGCATCGACTTCTCCAACGACCCCCTACTACAGGGCCGCAACTTCTCCTATCTCGACACACAGCTCAAGCGGCTGGGCAGTCCGAACTTCACGCACATCCCGATCAACGCGCCCAAATGCCCGTTCCATCATTTCCAGCAGGACGGCCACATGGCCATGCGCAACCCGGTTGGACGCGTGAACTACCAGCCGAATTCGTTTGGCGAAGGACCGCGCGAATCTCGCGAGCGCGGGTTCAGGTCGTTCGCCGACGCGGAACAGGGCCAGAAAGTCCGACTACGCGCCGAGAGCTTCGCGGACCACTACAGCCAGGCGCGCCAGTTCTTCAACAGCCAGACCGCCCCGGAGCAGCGTCATGTCGCCATGGCCCTCACCTTCGAGCTCAGCAAGGTCGAGACGGTCGCTATCCGCGAGCGCATGGTCGCGCATCTTCTAAATATCGATGAGGGACTTGCCGAAACCGTTGCCGATAAACTCGGCATGAAGGACCTTCCTCAGCCTGCGGACGCCGCTGTTGCGCCCCGCGATCTCGAACCGTCGCCGGCGCTCAGCATCATCGAGAACGGGCCGGAGAGTTTCGCTGGCCGCAAGGTCGGAGTGCTCGTCGGTCCCGGCGCCGATGCCTCGCTGCTGAAGAAGTTGCAGTCGGCGATCGAGAAAGAAGGCGCCGTCATGGAGGTTGTCGCGCCAAAGGTCGGCGGCGTCGAAGCCGCCGACGGAAGCTGGATAGCGGCGAAGCACATGATCGACGGCGGGCCTTCAGTCCTGTTCGACGCGGTTGCGCTCCTCCTCTCTGAAGAGGGAGCTGAGCGCTTGACTGGTGAGGCTGCTGCGCGGGATTTCGTTGCCGACGCTTTCGCCCACTGCAAGTTCATCGCTTTCACTTCGGGGAGCATTCCGTTGTTGCAGAGGGCCGGCGTCGATCCGGAAGCCGACGAGGGCCTGATTGGGCTCTATGATCCGAAGGCTGTCGCCAAGTTCATCGCATCCTGCCGCAAGCTTCGGCTCTGGAGCCGCGAAATGGCGGTCAAGCTATAGCAGGCTCGACACATCCAAAAAGGAGTTCCGCAGTGCAAATTGTTCGAACCGATGTCTCGCGCGCGACCTCGCCAACCGGAGAGCCCATCCTGCGTGTTGTCTTTTGGGGTGAAGGCGGAGACTGTGTCACGGTCGACATGGCGAGTATCGAAGCTGGCAACGACGACGCGGCTCTCGATCGGGCGCGGGCTATCTTGGTGCAGACAGCCACTTTCGGCATTGCGGCTAAAGGACTAGGACGCAGCGGCAACTTCGATGACGTTGCCTTTACCGCGGCCGGCAATGGCCACGGCGATGTCTACATCTTCGAGTGCCGTGACGGTGATGGCAGTCGGCAGGTTCCGCCGTCGAGAATGCCGAGCTACGGGGCCGCCGCCTAGCGTTTCCCAAGCGAGTGCTTTGGATCTAAGCCAACCTCTGCTTCACGCTTGTTGTACGAGCGCGCGCAAAAAGCGGTGTGGCGGCCGCGAAAACATTCTTTCGGCACAATGGCCTGAGATCGCTTTGGTAGCACTGTTCCGATTTGGCGCGTGGGGCATGATCTGGTCGGGTCATACCAGCCTACAATGAAGAGCACGGCCTCGGCGCGGCGAACCAGGCGCCTCGCCACGGCGGGGAGGTACAGTCTCTTGTCAGCTACCTTATGGATGCCAACCTCTGGTTTGAATCTTTCCAACTACAGCGTAATGGTCCTCTCGTCGATTTTTCTACGGCACAAAGGCTCGCCGGAATCGAAGCCTGCTGGCGCGGCAAACGCCGAGCCGGGGGCGGGAGCGTCGCCTCACCGGAAATCGTTAATCGTCCGAGATCAGCCGATAGTGAAAACGGTCCCGGATATTGTCATTGAAGAATCGGCCTTGGCGAAGGCGTTTCGGAATGCGGTGTAGACCTCCACAGGAACCCTCGTAGTCATGGCGCTTGCCACTCGCAGCGAACCACACGGAGAAAACCTCGCTCTCGGGATCGTATTCGCTCTTGCGGATCGACGTCGAAGGCCGGGCGTCGACCTAGACGAGCGCCATCGGCATGTAGCGGATGATAACCTTGTCCTGCCGAAATCTTCGTTCGAGTTCCGCGCGGCGGTCGTGCCAGTCCGCCAGATCGATTTCTTCCGTCATCACCTCGAAGATAACGATGTCGTCTCTTTCAGATTCCGCGCCTTGCCGCCACAGGCCCTCCGCAGGCGCCTGAAGAAAAGCCGTAACGCCTTTAAATCGGCTCGCCAGTTCCTCCTTGACCCGATCGAAATCTTCCCGCGGAAAAGGCTGGCCGCCGTTGTCGGCTCGGGGAAGCAAGATCTGGATAAGGTGCATGCGGCCACTCGCTGAATGGCAGTCAACGCTTACGAAGTCGACGCGTTCCTTTGTGCAAGAGGTAGGCTAGGACTTGGGCGCTACGCCTAGTTCATCAGGCCCGGCGCGCGCAGGGCGACTCCATTCGGCTCCGCGCCAGATTCTCTAACGTCGCCGCGCCAGCCGGGGTGCGTCTCGACCCACAATGGCGCAGCTGGACGCTTGTTGGTGGCCACGCAAATCAGTCGAACTTCGACCTCTCGCCGGAAATATTCCCGTTTGAGCAAAAGGGAGGCCCCCGCTCTCGATAAGATACGCGAGAGGCAGTGCCAGTTCGCCTCGAGGAATGCCCCAGAGCAAAGCCGCCATCTGCAGGCCCCGCGCCGCCCACCAGGCTTTGTCGATATCGAAGAAGGGCGCCCAAGCCGAAATCGATCTCGTTACGGCGCGATTGAAGGCGGCTGAGGCGCACTATCGCGAAAACTATGGGAAAGGAACAAGGTATGACTGAAAACATCACCGCCGAAGTAAGCAGCGGCAATGTGTTTGCGGATTTGGGCTTTGACAATCCCGAAGAGGAATTGCTCAAGGCCAAGCTGGCTCGTGAGATCCGCGCCATTATCAAGCGTCGGCGCCTGACCCAGGCGAAATCGGCTCAATTGCTTGGCATGAAACAGCCAGACGTATCAGCGATCGTCACCGGCCGTACGGGGAAGTTTTCAATCGATCGCCTTGTTCGGTGCCTGGGCCGGCTCGATTACAAAGTTGATGTGGTCGTTCGACACAAGCCGCGTAAATCCGTACGAACGGCAGCAGAAGCGGCCTAACTATCGGCAGAAACTTGGAGTCCGGCTCTCGATAAGATCTCCCTCGTCAGAGATTTCCATTTCCTCTTCCTCCAGGCCTATTTCGGTGGAGACGAATCCGGCACCTTGGGCGGCCCCATCGCGACCAAAACGAATTAGCCGTTCGCGACCGAGAGCTGCGAGGTTACACTTCCCCAGATGTCTTAAAGGAGACTTGGTCGGCGTCTCGCCGCGATCGACCTGGCGCTCTGTTTCCGTCGCCCAGCACCGTGCGTCGTCGCGGCGCAGGAAGGTCTCGCTGACGTAGCGATCTTTGCGACGGACTTGGACACGCCAGGAGCCGGACGAGAGTTTTGTGTAGGTGGCCATTTTTTGTGTGCGCTCCATGTGCACTGAGAGATCGAAACGTGGCGAAAAGGGTCGTATTCTGGCGTAAATTCGTGTGCACTCGGCAGGTTCTGGCCGCGGCTATTCGCGTAACGTTAGCGAGATTGCGAGGATCAGGAGCGTGTTCGACGGCAGGATTTCGATACCCGCCATGCCCGGCCGGCACCAGTCCACGGGAGGCGCCAGAGTGGCACAATGTGTCATGACGGGCTTCGCCAGCCCGCTGCGCCCCCAACAGGGCACAGTGGAAAACCTGTGAGCGTCGGGTTGTGTCGGGCCAAGAGCCTACACCAGGCCGAGCTTGCAGGGCGGTGCAAATCGCTTTATAGAGCGCGCGGCCGATTGAGGGCGGCCACCCGTTTTCAAAGGTCGCCCCATGTCCGATAACTTCTCGCGTCTAACCGCCTTTCTCGCCGTTGTGCTAGCCCTCCTTTGTGCTGGTTTCCAGTTCCACAACGGCCACGCCATTCCCACGCTCTACTTCATGGTCGGCGCAATCCTGGTGACGGCGTTCACTCACCTGAACGTTCGCAGAGGACTGATTTAGCGATCATGCGATAATTTCGCGCCAGTTGCCTTTTCAGTGAAAACGCTTTGAGCGTAACATCCAACGGGATCGGTGCGCTGGCTGGTAGGCGATGCAGGGATTGACCCTGCGACCACTGCATAAGAAGCGTGGTCCTGGCTTTGTCCTGGCCCGTTGCAGCCGCGCGCAAGGCGCTGTTTCACTCGATCTTTGGCAACCGATGCTGAAGGCCCGTCTACGCTAGGGCCTTTTCTGCAAGGATCGCCGCAGCGGTTTGCTCGTCCGTGATCAAAACATCGACGACACCGAGACGCAGCACCGCGCGCAGCACCGGAACCTTGTCGAGGCCACCGGAGGGCAAGATGACGGTGTCGATGTCGCGCAGGCTTTCAGGAGCGAGGCCTATCACACGATGGTTGAGCGGGTGATTGACGAGCTGTCCATCGGCATCGATCCAGTGGCCGCAAATATCGCCGACGGCGCCTGCCTGGTGCAGCGATATGAGATCGTCCTCGCCTATCAGCCCGATCCGAAATGGTGGCGTCCTTGTGCACCGCACCGACCGAGACGAAAGCGGCATCGACGTCGCGGGCATGGCTGAAGGCGTCCTCCAGGATCGACTGGCGCATCAGCAGATCGCGCGTGGCCTCGGTATCGGTGAACACCGGTGCGGCGATGTAGAAACAGTCCGCGTCGTAAAGCGCAGCGAGCCGCGACGCCATCTCATAGATGCTGATCGCCGACCCGCGCGTCAGTCCGCCGAGCAAGGAAACGACGGACATCCCTTTGACCGGACGTACGGTCACCGACCGGAGGCTGAGTTGGAGCGTGCGACCCCATCCCACGCCCACCGATATCCCGTCGCGGATCCTGAGCGACAGGGCTTGCCCGGCGGCGGCTGCGATGACTTGGGGTAGCAGAGCAGGATCGGGCGGTGTCGGAACCACGATTGGATCCGAGACGCCGTAGCTATGACGCAACCGGTTCTCCAGCTCAATGCAGTTCGCCACCTTCGAATTGATGCGGATCTGAACTATCCCCCGCTCGCGGGCCTGCGCCAGCATTCGGTTGACGCGAAGGCGAGTTAGGCCAAGGGACTTGGCGATTTGGGCTTGCGTGAGGTCTCCGACATAAGCCAGCCAGGCGGCGCGGACGAGGAGCCCTTCCTCACGATCGGTCGAGACGGAGCTGGTTACGGCGTGGCGGCCATCACGTTTTAGACTTGCCGCGGGGCTACCCAGCGACCCCGCCTCGTACTACCATTGCGCTTTCGCTGGACATTAGGGGCCGCACCCATTTCATTGCGGTTGCACGTGAGGATGAATTGGACATCTTCGAGCGGCTTGAGGCTTTGATAGACATGCCCAACACGGCAGCGGTGAAGCAGGCGCGCGAACTGCTAAGACAGCTAGAGGAAAGGTCAGACGGTGCAACCGACACGATCGACCAATTTCTGCTTGATCTAATGACGTTGGACTTTGTCGTTGAGTCTTGCCACCCGCGTTTCGATGCTCCCGCGCGGAAACTGGCGCGAATTAGGCTGACAATGCTCAAGATGTTATGCGGAGCTCCCGCCTAACAGAGCCCCGCTGCGTCTCCGGCGTTCCCGACGGGGTCGGCCGCGTCCGGATCAATTCATTGGTGGCACGCGCAGCAGCCCGCCACCTCGAGCATTGGGCTTTGGCTCACGGCGCGAGATCATCAGGCCACGCTGACGCAGTCCCGCAGCGCTGCGTATCGCATCTCACAATCCCGAATCTCGCCTTGAACAGGCGTTAGTGCTGAAGAAAAGGCACCGCGTGGAGTCAGCTTCACTGCCCCCGACGAGGACTACTGTTGTGCGAGGACTGTCCGCCTCCCCGTTGGCTGCCGTGTTCCAGGGAATACGCATGAGTGAACTCGGCCCCGAGAAGAAATATCAATGACGCGTAGTAGATCCACAGCAGCACGACGATCAGCGCACTGGCCGCACCGAACGAAGACGCCACGCCACTGCTCCCAATGTAAAGGCCGATTAAGCTCTTGCCGATGGTGAACAGTGCAGAGGTGACAAATGCCCCGAACCATACATCGCGCCACTGCAACTCCCTATCCGGTAGGACTTTGTAGATCGCTGCGAATAACAGCGCGATAAGGAAGAAGGAGAACAGGATGTTCAGCCCTTCAACGATGACTGATCCGAAGGGCAGCAGCTGGTTGATCCAGCCACTGAGGGCGCTAATTGCTGCGCTCGCCGCCAGCGAGACGAGCAACAAAAAGCCGAGTGCAATGACCAATCCCAAGCTGGCCGTCCGCGCCCGGATCAGCCGAGCAATCGAGCTTCCTCCGGGTTTGGCCTCCAAATTATGTTCAATGCCGATTGCATTTCGCCAAATACACCGGATGCCGCAAGAAGCAACGTGCACAGGCCAACTAAGGTCGCGATCATTTCCCGACTTCGGATTTGAGGCGCTTTGCAGCGCACTTTGTAGCACCTCGGCGCTTTGGGGTCCCATCAATCCAGAAAGCTGACCGGCTATTGCAGTGCGTGCGGCGTCGTGTCCAAACACCAGGCCCGCTACGGCCACGACCAGCAACAAAACAGGTCCAAGTGACGTGACCGCAAAGAACGCCATGGCTGCACCGTGACTGAGAGCGCCGTCGGCAATGAAGCCCGCCACGCTGGCCTTCGCAATGCGCCACGCCTCAAGCATGGATTTCCTCGACGGAAGGTATCAACTTTCCCGGACAAAGTTCATGCCTGATGTCCCGAAGGGGCAAACTTGCGACAAAGGGAAGCGTTCCACACCAGTGAGAAAGTCCCGCGCGGGGTTCGGTCCCAAGCTCCATCGCGACACGGGTTTTTTCCGGGTCTATGTCTAATCGCTCAAGGCCGCCTAGGCTTTTTTGGCTTGCCGGCGCGAGGCTTCTGGCCAGCACCTTCTTCCCGAGACTGCTTAGAGTTGGCGAGCCGTTGGCGGACCGCATTTTCCGTACTTTCGGCCGCGGACCTGACGACCTCGCGGACCTTGTCGGTCAGCGTGCCTTCGCGCGACGCCTGCCGCGCAGCTTCGGTGACCGCCTGATAGCCTTCGGCTGCGATCCTCTTAACCTCAGCAGTGCCCTCTTCGAGCTTAGCTGCGGCAACGTCCCGAAGCTTGTCGGGGTAGCCACCCAACTCCCGCCCTCGATTGACCTATGCTGGTTGGTCCAAGCACTCCGGAAGTGCCCCGGGTCCCAACCGATGGCCTCTTTGTTGGGCTGCTGGAACATGTGTCAGAGACCAATGTTCGGGAGCCGGCCCGCTTTATTCCCGGGCGGTCGTCCCATGTGACTGCCCGCTGGCTATGGCCGGCGGGCATATGGGAACTTGATATTCGTCGGCAGGTTCGAAAAGCGGCAGCTCCCGTGCTGCCGGTCAGGTCCCCGAGACCTGGCCGGGCCGCTTCCCTCGCCAGTGAGGCGGGCCCTGTGCGATCGGCAAAGGCGGCGGCCCTGGAACCTGAACGACTGTCGCTGGTTGGTAGATTGGTGGCAGTGGCTCTCCAGGGCTCGCCGCCGGTTGAGGTCCGGGCCTCAACTGCCCGCGCTTCTGCCGAGGGGCGCGGGCGACCATTTTAGGGGACCGATATGCCGCGCAAGGTTGACAAGCTAAGGCACGAACGGGCTGACCGCGTATCTCGCGTCGTCATCGATGCGGAGCGCAAAGCCCGTGAAGCCAAGACAGCTCGTCTGAGGGCCGATCGGCTGGGACAGCGTTCCGTCAAGCCTGCCAATGTCGACCCGACGAAGTCACGCTAGGTGGAGGTGGAGGCGGCCGACGCAGTGCCTGAGTCTACCGCGCCGGCCATGGCGGCTCGGAGGTCCGCCGCGCGCTGACAAGATAGGACGAGGGTCACACGGTCAAGTAGAGCCCATGGATTAGGCGTGGCTGTCTTGGGAGGCGACGCAGATGAGCCGCGCTCGGCCTCGACACTGTCGCGCTTGTTCCTAAGAAGGGCAGGGCAAAACAGAACAAGGCCGACTGCGATGCCTATTTTGCCTTCGCGCCGCCCTTGTGGACTATGGCAAGCTTCGGAACCTGGGCTTCGTGGATGATTCTAAGAGCTTCGTCTCTGGTGATGCCGACCTTGCGGGCGTAGTACTCGGCTTCTCGCGCCCGCTCGCGATCGACTGGACGTTCCGTCGCCTGGTTGTTCGCCTTCTGCTTTGCCTTCTGTCCCATGAGGCGAATTATAGCACACCATGGACCCAGGCTAAACCGCGCGGCGGCCCGTTCGCTTGCCTAGCAGGAGTAGCGCTTAGACGCCACTGTCTGGCAGGTACCTGGTTCATCCGTTCGAATGACGCCCGTCGGCAGTCACAACGCTGGTTGGCCCAATCTGGCGGCAGGAAAGACTGGCAAGGTGGCTCCTGATGTGAGCGGACCGCGTCATCGGCAACAGGCTGGCGATCACGCACGATTCCTTTCGATAATGCTTGGGATGAGGCGCCCGGGTGTGACGCTGGCATTCCAGGTGCTCAAGGGGCAGGGACTGATTCAAGCCCGGCGGGGAGAGGTCACAAATACGGGATCGAGCGGGGCTGTTGGCGATAGCGGGCGTGGTTACGGTCACGAAGCCGCCGACCGGTCACTGAGATAGCTCCCGCCTGAAATCCGGTCCGGACCAAAGCGCTGGGGCTTTTCCGAGCCTAAGGGTTCATTTGCGCCTGGCTTGGCTGCTAGCCGATCCAGCAGCTTGCGGGACTCTTCGATAACGCGGCGAGTGTCTTCAATGTTCAAGCGAAGATCGTCAATCTGTGCCGCCGCCCATCGCTGGTACATACGAGCGCTTACATTGCGTAAGGCTTCAGGTTCCCACGGCTCCATCACTATCAGACCCGTTGCGTAATAGTTCGAACGTGACTTTTACCACAAAGAGCGGTTTGCTGGTACCCTCATGTACATGCAAGGCGACCTCTCGGAAGGTGCCGTCCGGCATTTTGTCCTTTGCTATTTCCAGCAGCGCCCTTGCTGCCTCATCTTCAGCGGATACCAGGCTCGGAAGGTCGGTGCCTTCGGTGTCCGGGTAGGCGGTTCCGTTATCGGTTAGATCGAAATAATAAAGCACCATTGGAGTCGAACAAAAAGGCGTACCCTTTGTTCCTTCGACCCTAAGCTCCACCGCGCGGTGGTTAGCGCCTTACTTCCTGATGATCCAATCCACCAACGCAGGCTCGACACGCTCGGACCCGGTAAACTCGTGAACCAGGTACTGAGCGACGGCGCGCCATTGAGACCTTGGCGTCTTCACTTCCACGACCAAATCCTCAAAGACCTTGCGGACGATGTCTGCATCCCACGCGGATACCCGGTGGTGCTCAGCGTCTCTGAGTGCCTCCCCTATCTTGCGCTGGCGAAGCCGCTTTAGAAGCTCGCGTGATGCCGCGATTGCGCGCCGGGTTTGGGCTATGTCACCGCGAAGTGAGGTAATGTCGGCCATAGAACGGTGCTGAGACAGGAAGCTGGCGTCAATCATCGCCTGCGCCATGTCTATATAGCTTACGATCATAGCTACCTCCCAATAGCTAAGACTCTAGCTGTGTAAGCTAATGCAGCCCGTAAAGGATTCAAATGTCGGTTTGATACCAAGGGAATAGGGTGTGGCCCAGCTCAGTGTGGCTTCCCTGTACTCGTCGACGGAAATTCGAGGATTGTCGCAGGTCACTCCGGCTGCAGAGGCTCATGGCTAGGCACTTTACGCCAGAAGACTTGACGCAAATCCCGCCGATCGACCGGCTGACCGCATCCGGGACAATTCTAGGAAACGGGCACCTCGTGGAGGACGATCTTAGAGTGCAGCAGCCCCTGAGCTGCGCATCAAAATTCATGGAGCAAGTTAGCCAAAACCGATCACCCTCCCGGTCAGCGCCTCGTTGCTGACGTCAAAAGCGGCCGTTGATCCGTTCCAACACCGAAGTAGAATTCGAGGCGATGGTATGCGACTTTTCGGGCGAGCGACGCGCAGCCCAGGCTGCCAGCCGCTCTCAATCGCCATCGCTCATATTTCAGCCTTTGAGCGGCACCCTGCGGTCGCGGCGGGATTTTGCTTTTTGCAGCAAGCATGTCTAGCTTCCCGGTTGGGGGAAAGGCTATGCGCGACTTGCCCAAGGACGTTGACGCCGACGCGGTGATTGAGATCGGCCGCTACCTGGATGATCGAGGCAAGGGCGCGCGCATCTCCGTTCACGAGGCCATCAGGATCGTTCGGAAAAAAACGAGGACCAAATTGACTGATGCTGGCCTCCAAGAACTGATTGTGGAATGTGCGGCAGCACGGCACCTGGCGATTGTTCTGGATTCGTGACTGATCGTAATGCTTATCCAGAAAGCCCGCCAAGCGTACTGAGAGCTGGCGCTATCCGCGCAGTCTAGGTCTGGATCCCAACGAACTTTCCGTGGGGTTTGCGGCCAATCTGGCGGTTCGCCGATCCTTAAGCCAAAGCGCCTTCTTTCTTCGTGCCAGTAACTCGACGTAGTCGCCACCATCAGCAAGCGCACCGCCGCGCTTCGCAGCAATCGCATAGTCAGCCCTGTTCGTTCGATAGTCTTCTTTTTGCACGGACATCGCTTTCTCCCACTTCGCGGCCTCTCTCCCTTTTTGGCCTGACGGACGAATTAGCTGCCGGTGTATCGCACAAGTCCACCAATTGAGGATTGTATTAAAATGATACACCCGCGTACCGACAACCGGGGGCACGCGCGGAGCTGCCCGACGTAGGTCGCGTGGCGCGGTTCTCCTCCCTTCAGACTGGCTCCGCAAGCCCGTTATATGCATTTTTGCTAAAGTTCTCGGAACTGATTGCCGTCGCACGGTTTGACTCCCGGTTCCGGGAGTCGCGAGCACATGAGCAGGACCGAAGACCGGCTGTCGTTCATCGAGTTCCAATCGCCGACGCTGGTGGAGAAAGCTCCTGATGGCGGCAACTGGCTTCACGAGATCAAGTACGACGGCTACCGGACTCAACTTATCCTCGAAGGTGGAAAAGCGCGAGCCTTCACCCGGCGAGGCTACGACTGGTCGCATCGGTACAAGAGAATTGTTCAGACGGCGGCGAGCCTGCCGGTGAAATCCGCGATCATCGATGGTGAGGCTGTGGTCTTAGGCGATACTGGGCTGCCGGACTATCAAGCCTTGGAACGGGAGCTAGGCAGTCCGAACTCGTCGAGGCTCATGTTCTACGCGTTCGACCTGCTTCATCTCAACGGGCGCGATTTCCGGCAGCAGCCGCTTTCGGAACGCAAGGCTGCGTTGGAGAAGCTGCTCAAAGATACAGCTCCGACCCTGACCTATGCCGAGCATCTGGAGGTAAGCGGGAAGGACATGTTCGCCCACGCCTGCAAGATGGGGTTGGAGGGCATCGTCTCCAAGCGCGCCGATTCCCCCTATCGCTCCGGCGTCCAGACAAGCTGGGTCAAGATCAAATGCATCAAGAGCGACACCTTTCCCATCGTGGCTTTTGTCGAGAAGCTTGGCGCTCACCCGCGTCGCATCGCCTCGCTCTACATCGGCAGGCCTGAAGGCGACCGGCTGGTTTATGCCGGGAAGGCGCAGAGCGGCTACAGCTTGATCACCGCGCGGCAGGTCCGCGAGCGGCTCGACCCGCTGATTATCGACAAGTCGCCATTGTCGGAGCCGATCGACAAGCCCAAGGCCACATGGGTTAGGCCGGACGTTTTGGCCGAGGTGCAGTTCAGCGGCGTGACCGACCGCGGCATCTTGCGGGAAGCGGTATTCAAGGGCCTTCGTGAAGACCTCGTCACGATCCCCGCAAAGCCGCCCGCCCCATCTAAGCGGCGGCACGAGGCCAACGAACGCGGTGTGCCTCGTGAGAACATCCTGCAGCTGCTGCCAGACGCGGTGTCGCCTTCCAAGCATGAGCTTAGGGGCTACTGGGAGCAGGTTGCCGACCAAGCTCTGGTTCATCTCAGCCACAGACCGTTGAAACTGGTCCGGCATGCCCATGGGGCGACTTTCTATCACAAGGGCCCCTTGCCCGACATTCCGAGGGCCGTGCATCAGTTACGCGTCCAGAAGCGCGAGGGAGGCGAAGGAGTGCGCGTGTGGGTCGACGATCTTGCTGGTCTGCTCGGGCTGGTCGAAATGGATGCGGTGGAGCTTCATCCTTGGAACGCCACCATTGATGACATCGATCGCGCCGATCGCGTGGTTCTCGACCTCGACCCAGGCGAGGGCGTCGAATGGAAGCAGGTGATCGAAGCGGCCCTGGCGCTTCGCGACATCATGGAGGCTGCAGGTCTGAAGAGTTGGCCTAAGGTCACCGGCGGCAAGGGCATCCATTTGATGGCGCCTATTGAACCAAAGATGACCCACGACAGCGCCCGGCAACTAGCCAAGTCGCTTGCCCGAAGTCTTATCAACGTTCAGCCCGACCGTTACCTTTTGTCCGCTGCACCGGCAGCACGGACGGGACGCATTTTCATCGACTACCTTCGCAACGGGAGAGGCAACACGGCCGTAGGTGCGTTCTCCCCACGAGCCCGCCCCGGGTTTCCAATCGCGCATCCAGTGACATGGGCTCAGGTTGAGCGGTCCATTCGGCCCGACGCCTTCACCATGGATCATCCGTTCAGGGCAGCCACTAGGAAGGCAGCCTGATCCGGCGAGGACCGGAGCAGCGAACCTGGATCAGAAGTGGGAGCTGCCGTCAGCAAATCGCAGCGAACCTCAAAGTTCCGCACGAGCTAACAAACCACGGGTTCGTATCGTAGCCGAGACGCGGTTTTCGTTTTCGGTTGGAGGCAATGCGGCTCTCCCGACGAGTTGGCGGGCTTGGGGATCGGTCCAGCCGCGATTCTCACCGCGTTCTTTGGCGGGTTATTCTGCCTGAGCGCATTTCTGGCTTTGGGATTGCTCCTCAGGGTGCAGGGTTCTCACCGACAGCACTGGCTGGGATCGTTTCCGCCAGCATTGCTGGCGGGTTGATCGGATCAATGGCAAGTAGACAGGGCGCGGAACCTTTCGAGGGGATCGTCTTAGTGACGGCGCGCATCAACGGCGCTAGCGACGGTGTTTTGGCTCTCTACTCTGATGGACGCAGCGAGCTATCGAGAGTGGGTCACCAACGTTGGAAGGCGCGACGCCTATGCTCGGACGGCGCACATTGTGTGCGAACTCATCGTCAGCTCGGTGTTACCCTCAAGTTCCGCTCACCAATGCTTGCCAGGTTCTACCCGTTTGGTTGAGGCGCGAGAGGTGGCGTATTCGGGTCCGGGCAACCAAAGGTCGACAATTGACCACATCGAGAGGGCCGATCGCCAACGCTGCCATAACGTTCCACGAGTTTTGCGAATCCGTAGGCGAACGCGAAAAGAAGCGCCAAGAAAACCACTATTCGGACGGCCATAAGGGATTGTAGCAGATCGGCACTGGCGCAGCAGTCCGCAAAAAAGCCTGCAACAGGAAGTGGGGCGACCGACGCCGGTTGGCGGGGGGCGGGATAGACGCCGGTCGCCTTCAAGGATGGGGACCATGGATTCAGCAAACTGCGTCGCGATTGGTCCTCGGACAAGAAGAGGCGATTCGCACAAGAATAGCAATTGGCCCGAAGTGCCTCTGTCCGGTCTTAAATCTCTGGGACAGATGGCTTGGCGAACGTCCGACGGAAGGAATAGCCTGAAGGGTAATGCCATAGGCTAGCTTGACGGTGATGTGCGGCCACTGGCTTTGCAAGCCGCTCGCGCTTTTTTAGCAGGCGCGATCGCCGAAAAGCGCCGGGAACATTAGTGCCCCATGCAAGTTCGGCATCTAAATCAATCCGGTCACTGAATTTGGCACATGTCCCTTCCCCGAACATTATGATCCGCAAGCTCCAGAACATCTCTGATCTCACGCAGTCAGACATCGCCGTTTTGGAAAGCATCCAATTCCAGACACGGGACTATCATGCCGATCAGGACATTGTGCGCGAGGGTGATCGTCCCACCAATTCATTCGTTGTCTTGGACGGTCTGGTAGGGTCCACCAAGCTTACAGGCGAGGGCAAGCGGCAGGTCACTTCGTTCTTTGTTCCGGGAGACATTCCCGATCTCCATGGATTGCATCTCTCGGTTTTGGATTGCACGTTCTCACCTCTCACGCGCGTCCGCGTGGGCCTCATGCGGCACGATGCCTTGCGGGCCATTTGCGACCAACATTCTTCCATAGCCACGGTGTTTTGGCGCTCGACTCTGATCGACGCAGCGATCTATCGAGAGTGGGTCACCAACGTTGGAAGGCGCGACGCCTATGCTCGGACGGCGCACATCCTGTGCGAACTCATCGTCCGCCTTCGCTCCGTGGGGCTCATCAGCGACCATGTAGCGGAGCTTCCGATCACGCAGGCGGAACTTGCCGATGCGGTAGGCTTATCCACCGTGCACGTGAACCGAACGCTTCAGGAACTTCGACGCAACGGGTTGATTGTCACCGAGGGCTCGCGATTTCACGCCGTTGATTGGGCCGGGCTCATTCGAGCAGGAGATTTCGACACCACCTACCTGCACCAAAAGAACGCGAGAACGTTGTGAGGGCGGGCTCGATGGCGAGATATTTCTTTGACGCCGGAGACAGCAATGCGGTCATCAAAGGTGAGGTAGGCATCGAATGTGATGGGATCGTGGCAGCACGTCGTGAGGCCATGGAAGGCCTGATCTTCGGCTTGCTGCGGCATGTGCAGTCCGGCCAGGCAATTGGAGATCGCGAGGCTGATGATTGCCATGGACCGGGTCACATTCACATACGTGAAGATGCTCGTCGCCCTTACGCCACAGGGGATGCTGGCCGAGGGTTTTAATCCGGCGATGATTGCCAACGTGTCTGAAGATTAACTGGGAGCGCTGACGCCGGAGCTTGGCAGGCTAAGCCATGAGTTTCTGGGCGCTGTGGAAGGACGTGGCTCTGTGAGCCTGGAACTGTTAGCGACCGGCCGCTACTTTGACCGGCTGATGGATAATTCCAAGGTGGTACGATATTTGGCTCATAATTTCCCGGCCAATTTGACGAGTTTTACAGCCTGTCGACGCCCGGCTTCAAGTCACCAGTTCTCTTCCTGGCGTAATGCTGCTGACCTTTGCCCACTGCCCTCACTCCCAACCGGAGAATGCTTCCATTCAACGTCCGAGTCCGTGCATGTAAGCAATCGCTTGTAGGGAAGGCCACGCGCGAAAGCGAGCTTATAGCGCGGCCACGCAAGGGGTGGACGTCGTGGACAAAGGTCTGGGGGATCACGACATCGAAAGGTTCTGGTGGGAGGCCGCGTGCTGCGTTTCCTGAAACTCAACGTCTCATGCTAGTTCGACGGCTCGGAACTGGTCAGCATCTGGCATTGGGATATCCGCAGGAAAAGTGGACTATGAGATCGGGCCGACCGACTGGCAGCCTTTGCCGCAGTCAACAGGCTGGCACGTGAGACAGAGAGGCAGGCGAACTCGATCTATACCAGGAGCGGGTCCGAGCAGCGGTCCCTGGAGGCCGCAGCGAGGCGCTCCCAACCACGCGTGGGAATGCTGCGTTCGGCCGGCTCGCGCAAATACTGCGGGCAGGCAGTGCCCCGTTGACGGTTGTTCTCAGATAAGCTATTGAACAGGACCATACAGGTTCACTGAACAGGTATCGATATGGCTCGTCGCGCGATGCAACTCACTCCCGGCACGGGCAAGCCCGAGCAGATCGCCACGGTTCTGGAGCATGAGATACGCTCCGGCCTGCTTGGGTTCGGCGACCGCCTGCAGAGCGAAAACGAGCTCGTCCAGCGCTTCTCCGTCAGTCGCAACACAGTCCGCAAGGGGCTCGAAGAATTGTCGAGCCGGGGGCTCATCACAACCAAGGTCGGCATCGGATCCTTTGTCACCTTCGACGGCATGCCGGTCGATGACGCGATCGGCTGGTCGCGCGCGCTTGCCAATGCGGGCGCCAATGCCGAGACCCGCACATTGCGGCTCGAGATTATCGAGGACGCGGAACTTGCGGCCAGGCTCGGGGTCGGGAGTTGGTCCTTCATCGCCGTCGATCGCGCCCGCACCAATGCCGATGACGGCCACGCCATCTCGATTGAGCGCAGCCGCCTGCCGCTGTCGCCCGAATTGGAAGACATACCGCTGCGCGGGTTGCGCGAAGGCTCTCTGCACCAGACGCTGCGCGGGGCAGGACTTGTTCCCGATCATGGCGAGGAATGGGTCGACGTCGAAATGCTGAGCGCTGCCGACGCCGCGATACTCGGTTGTGCGCCCGGCACGCCCTTCCTGCGTACACGCCGCCTGACGCGCGCCGCTGACGGACGCGCCATCGAATTCGTCACCAGCCTGCTCAATCCGGCGCATTTCGCGCTCCATCTGGAGTTCTGAGCATGGCGGACGCTGCCTTGATGGATCGGGCAATGGGGGCGCTGATCGGCGGGGCGCTTGGCGATGCGCTGGGCATGCCGACACAACTTCTGTCGCCGTCTCGCATCGCCGAGCTCTACGGCCATGTCGAGGATTTCGTCGCGCCTGCCGCCGATCACCCGGTGTCGAAAGGGCTGCCCGCCGGCACGGTTACCGACGACACCGAACAGGCGCTGCTGCTTGGCCGCATCCTTGTCGAGTCCGGCGAGCGCTTCGACCATGCGCGCTGGGTCAACGCGCTGCTCGACTGGGAGCGCGACGTCAAGGCGCGTGGCAGCTACGACCTGCTTGGTCCGTCGACCAAGCGCGCCATCGACGCCATCAACAGCGGTGTGCCCGCCGACGATGCCGGCCGCGGCGGCGACACCAACGGCGCGGCGATGCGCATCGCGCCGGTCGGCATCATGATGCCGCCGGAGCCGCTCGATGCCCTCGTCACCAAGGTCGCCCAAACCTGCCGGGCCACGCACAACACCTCGATCGCCATTTCATCGGCTGCCGCGGTCGCTGCCGCTGTCAGTCTCGGTATTTCGGGTGGCGACTGGCGCGCCGCTTGCGGCCACGGGGTCGCAGCGGCAAGACTTGGCGCCGCGCTCGGCCATTGGGTCACCGGCGGCGACATCGCTGCGCGCATCCTCTGGGCACAGGACCTTGTTCGCGGCAAGGGTGAGAAGGAAGCGATCAAGCTGATCGTCGACCTGGTCGGCACGGGCGTCGCAAGTCAGGAATCAGTGCCGACGGCATTCGCGGTGCTGGAGGTCGCGCAAGGCGATGCATGGCGGGCTGCGGTCATCGCAGCCAATCTCGGCGGCGACACCGACACGATCGGGGCGATTGCCGCCGGCATGGCCGGCGCCTGCGCCGGTCTGTCGAAGCTGCCGCAGGATCGCATCTGCGAACTGCATGGTATCGACGTCGCTGACGTCCGCACGTTGGCTCTCGATCTGGTCGCCGCGCGTCATTCCAAGACTGGCCCAGGCAAGGAGGACGCCGCATGAGGGGACGGCTCGTCCATGTCGGCAGCGCCGTGGTCGACTACGTCTACCGCATCGATGCCTTGCCGGCGGCGGGCACGGAAAAGACCGCGACGAGCTACGCACGGGTTGCCGGCGGCGGCTTCAACATGATGGTCGCGGCAAGTCGCACCGGCATGAAGGTGGTATTCGGCGGCCAACTCGGCACCGGTCCGGACGGCGACTTCCTGCGGGCCGCTTTCGCGGCCGAAGGCATCGAGACGCTGACGCCGCCGTCGCCCTCGATGGACAGCGGCAATTGCGTCGCCATGATTAGCGGCGACGCCGAACGCACCTTCGTCTCGTGGCCAGGGGCCGAGAGCCAGCTCACGCCGGCCATGATGGCGCCTGTCACGATCATGGCGGGGGACTGGGTTTTCACCTCGGGCTACACGCTGAGCTATCCCGGCAGCCGCGATGTGCTCGCCGACTGGATCGAGGCGCTACCGGCCGGCATTCCTTTGGTCTTCGACCCGACGCCGGTGATCGCCGACATTCCGCGGCCAATCCTGAACAGGGTGTTGGTGCGGACGACCTGGCTGAGCTGCAACACCAACGAGGCCGCCGAAATCGCCGGCACCGGCGATGCCCAGACCGTCGCGATCCGATTGCTCGCCGAGCACTGCCCCAGGGCCGAAGGCGTCGTCATCCGCGCCGGTGCGCATGGCTGCCTCGTGCGCATAGCCGATGGCGGCACTCGCGCGGTGCCCGGTTTCGAGGTGGGGGCCGTCGATACCAATGGCGCCGGCGACACGCATATCGGCGCCTTCGTCAGTGCCTTGTCGCGCGGCATCCCGCCCTGCGAGGCGGCCCGCTACGCCAACGCTGCGGCAGCCCTTTCAGTCACCCGCCATGGCGGGTCCTCGGCACCCACGCATGAAGAAACCCAGGAATTCCTGACCCAGCACGCCCAAGCAACGACGGCGCATGGCCGGGAGGAAGCGACTGCAACTTAACAAGTCCATCAACCGGGCAAACAATGAGAGGAAGAAAACATGCGCATGCCCAGACTGACCGCTTTTCTGACGGCGACCGCCGTCTTCGTCTCAGCATTCATGGTTTATGCATTCCCTTTGGCTGCACAAGCGGCCGAGGAAGTGCATGTGCTCAACTGGAAAGGCTATGGCGCCGACGAGCCGTGGGCGGTCGCCAATTTCGAGAAGGCGACCGGCTTCAAGGTGGTCAACGACTTCTTCAACTCCGAACAGGAGATGCTGACCAAGATCCGGACCAATCCCGGCCTCTACGACGTCGTCATGATCAACGCCGCCTTCAACGACCAGGCGATGGCCGGCAAGCTGATCCAGCCGATCGATGTCTCAAAACTCTCCAACTATGCCGACATCGCCAAGGACAAGGCCGGTTCGCCGATGCTTGACCATGACGGCAAAGTCTATGGTGTGCCCTGGGTGTGGGGCCTGACAGCGCTGGCCATCAATGACAAGTCGTTCGACAAGCCGCCGACGAGCATCGCCGAGATGTGGAACCCAGCCCATAAGGGGCGCGTCATCATCCGCGACGACGCCGTCGAGGCGGTGCAGTTCGGTGCGCTGGCTTCGGGACAGAACATCAACGACATCAAGGATATGCAAGCGGTCAAAGCGAAGCTCACCTCGCTGATGCCGCAGATCAAGACCTTCTGGAGCTCGGAGAACGACTGGAACCAGATGGTCGCCTCCAACCAGATCGACATCGGCACCTATTGGAGCGGCTCGGCCGATCGCGCCAAGACGCATTTCAAGTTGCCGGTCTCGCTGGTCATCCCGCAGGAAGGCTCGGTTGCCTGGCTCGACGCCTTCTCGATCCCGGTCGGCTCCAAGAATGTCGCCGGCGCCGCGGCCTTCATCAACTACATGATCGATCCGAAGTTCTACGTCGAATGGGTCACCAAGGTCGGCGCTCCTGTTTCCGCCAACACCAAGGCGGTCGAGGCACTGCCCGGGGATGCCTTCAACCGCAAGGTGATGGGTGATCCGGAGGTCGCCAAGCGCATCCAGTTCCAGGCGCCGATCACCGACGAGCAGCGCGAGAAGTACCTGGCGCTATGGCAGGAGCTGAAGGTCAACGTGAAGTAACGGGCCTCTTTCGGAGGAGAGGCAAAATGGCTGACCAGCTTGCGATCGGTTCGCGCCGTGGATTGAGGCCCGCCCTGCCGCTTCTCCTGCCCGCCTATCTGTGGCTGACGGTGGCGATCTTCTTGCCGCTGTCGGCCATGGTGTTCTTCTCCTTCATGACCGACCTGCCCCTGGCCGGGAAGGAGTGGTCGTTCACGCTCGGCAACTACACGGCCTTCTTTTCGCAAAGCCTCTATTCGAAACTGCTGCTCGCGTCGCTGCGTCTCGGGCTCGAGGTCACATTGTGGTGCGTCGTCATCGGCTACCCGGCAGCCTATGTGCTGGCCAAGGTGCTGAAGGGCCGCAGCCGCGAGGCGATCTTCCTGCTCGTCATCCTGCCCTTCTGGTCGAACGGGCTGGTGCGCATCTTCTCGTGGGCCATGGTGCTGCGCGAAGGCGGCATTCTCGATACGGCGCTCAACGCGGTGCTACCGTTCAAGATCAACATCGATCTGATGTATTCCTATCCCGCCGTCATCATCGGCCTTGTGCACTCCTACGTGCCCTACATGGTTCTGACCTGTTACCTGACGCTGCAGGCCATCGACGACTCGCTGATCGAAGCCGGCCGGTCGCTCGGCGCCACGCGGCGGCAGGTGCTGTGGCGGGTGATCATCCCGCTGTCGATGCCTGGCCTGATCGCCGGTTCAGCGCTGATCTTCGTGCCGGTGGTAGGCTCCTTCATGGAGCCACGCATCCTCGGCGGTCGCACCGGCACCTTCTACGGCACAGTCATCGAGGACCAGTTCGTCGCCGTCTTCAACTGGCCGCTGGGTGCTGCGCTGTCCTTCATCCTGCTGGCGGTCGTGCTGATCATCCTGGCGCTGGCCGCTCCAGTTTTGCGGAGGGCAGGCTGATGGCGACGACGCGCATCCTCGAATGGCTCGGGCGCTTCTACATCGTACTGCTGCTCGCCTTCCTCTATCTGCCGATCATCATCATGGCGCTGATGTCGTTCAACACGTCGCCCTTTTACCAATTGCCGTTCGAGTGGACGACGGACTGGTACGCTTCGCTCTGGCAGAACGACCAGCTGATCGCGGCGACCTGGAACAGCATCGAGATCGCCGTCATCACCACGATCATCTCAACGGTGCTGGGCGTGATGGCTTCCCTCGCGCTCTACCGCTACGAATTCCGCGGCAAGAAATTCCTGCAGGCGCTGCTCTTCCCGCCTATCGCCATTCCGTGGCTGATCACCGGCACGGCGATGCTGATCTTCTTCTTCGGCGTCGGCATCGGTCGCGGGCTCGTCGCCATCCTGCTCGGCCATGTGGCGCTGGCGCTGCCTTATGTGATCGTCGTCGTCTCTGCCCGGCTGCAGACCTTCGCGCCGGAACTCGAAGAGGCGGCGCGTTCGCTCGGTGCCAACCAGTGGCAGGTGACCATGCGCGTCACGCTGCCCTGGATCATGCCTGGTGTGATCGCCGGCGGGCTGTTTGCATTCGCCGTGTCGTTCGACCAGTTCGTGGTCTCGTATTTCCTGTCGACGCCCGGCCAAACGACGCTGCCGGTCGAGATCTATGCCGCGATCCGCAAAGGCTTCACGCCCGAGATCAATGCGGTCTCGACGATCATCATTGTCGTATCCATGGCGCTGATGCTGCTGACGGCACGCTTCTTCAAATTCGGCGGAGAGAAATAATGGCCGGCGTCGAGGTAGCTAACCTCTCCCGCAGTTTCGGCGCGCACAAGGCGCTGGACGATGTCTCGATCGATTTTGCCGATGGCGGCTTTTACGCGCTGCTCGGCCCCTCGGGCAGCGGCAAGACGACCCTGCTGCGCCAAATCGCCGGCTTCGACTTTCCGGATACCGGCCGCATCGCCATCGGCGGTGAAAGCGTCGAGCGCGTGCCGGTCGAAAAGCGGCGCATCGGCATGGTGTTCCAGAACTATGCGCTGTTTCCCAATATGAGCGTCGCCGACAACGTCGCCTTTGGCCTTTCAGTGCGCGGGGAAGCGAAGGCGACGATCGCCACGGAAGTGCAGCGCGCGCTCGACCTCGTCCAGCTCGGCAAGCTCGGCGGCCGCCGGCCGCATCAACTCTCCGGCGGCCAGAGGCAGCGCGTGGCGCTGGCACGCTCCATCGTCACCAAGCCGCGCGTGCTTCTGCTCGACGAGCCGCTCGGCGCGCTCGACAAGGCGCTGCGCGTCGACATGCAGATCGAATTGAAACGCATCCAGCGCGAGATCGGCATCACCACCATCTTCGTCACCCACGACCAGGAAGAGGCGCTGACGATGAGCGACCGCATCGGCATATTGCGCGACGGCCGGCTGGTACAGGAGGGGCCGCCCGAAGAAATCTACGACCGGCCGCAAAGCGAATTCGCCGCGACCTTCCTCGGCGACGCCAACATCTTGCGCGGCGATGCGACCGGCAACGGCATAAAGCTACCGGACGGCACAGCGATCGCTGCCTCTGTCGGCGCGTCCGTGCCCACGGGTGCAAAGGCGAGCTGCGCCGTGCGGCCGGAGCGCATCCAGATCTCGACTGGCGCGGGGAAGTCTGATCACGCCAATGCCAACACGCTCAAGGGCCAGATTTCGAAGCGCATCTTCGCCGGCAACAACAGCACCTATTTCGTCGAGCGCGGTGCCCAGACGCTAAAGGTGATCGTGCAGAATACAGGTGCCGAAAGGCTGGCCGAGGGCCAGGAAGTTGTGCTGAACTGGTCGCCGGAGAGCACGGTACTGATCGCTGCCTGAACTCGCCGATCGCGTGGCATCAGGAGAGGCCTAAATCTCTGGAATGCTCTCGCGGAAATCTCCTGAAGCCGCGGCTGGCGGAGTTCGTATAGCTGTACCACTGACAGAGCAGGGCTCTCCTGGGAGCGTCATGCATAGGTGAAGCTCATCTGATTTGGAGAGGATCGGAGCCCGAGAACGTCCGCACGTGTGACTTGGCGTCACCCGCATGGCAGCCGCGGCCCTGGCCTCCCCGTCACCGCATATTGCTCGGATATCTGGCGCGTGCTGCTGGGAGGGTGAATTTGGAAGGGCGTATGACTGTTCCTCGATAGAGCCATCACAGTTCGTGTCGAGCGGCGCATTGCGCGGGCTGCGACCATCTTGCCGTCATCAAGTTCGGCGCACGAACGGGCCGCGTACCCATCGCAACGGTGCGGTCCAGCGCCAGCTGGTTGTCGTACCGATGTTTGTCCACGTCCCGAACGCCCCAAAGGCAGAATGCGTCCGCCGCGGGGGAGAGTTCAAAACTGCAAACCGAAGCGGAACATCAGAGCTCTCTAACGGTTCTATCTTGGTCGATTTCCAAGGTAGAGGGGCGGCCGTGTCAGCGTTTGAATTCGTGTATTTTTCTGGTTTGACGGCGAGTGATCTCCTAGGCGGCGTTGTCTCCTTGTTGGCCTGTTGTGTGCTCTACAACGTTATCGCGGAGGATCGTCCGCACCGGTAGCGCGGGAGCCGAGCGCCTGGCCCGCTGGCTTCGCAGCACGTCCCGCGCGAGCGGTGTGCCTATCGACCTGCGCGCAAGAGCGCTCAACGCTTCGAACGCCTCGCTCACCCGCTTCTGCGGTGCTTCCAGGGAAGGATAGGCCCGGTCGAGTTCTACTCCGGAGGTCGCCAAGGCTGCATCGCGATCCAAGAGATTACGCTCGCTGACATCGACCGACTGGGCGATGAAGGTCCCCAGTTGACGTCCGTAGTCCCGGTTGACCTCCGTAAGTGTCGACGAGCCTATTCAGCAACTCGGCATCCCTTGCCGCCATAATGTCGGCGCAAGGTGCATAGAACGGACGGGCCTTGCGGACCCGACTTGGATTCCGCGCGAGCCAGCCAACAGTTGCCGGCAACGGAGGTGTGATCAGGCCCTGCACACGCGCGGCACGCGGATAGGCACTTTCGAAGCGCGCAAACGTCTCGAAAATCTCCCGCACCGCGGCTGGCGCCAGTGAGCCGGCCTTCGCCTGGAAGCGCTCGAGCAATCGCCCCTCGGCGCCTGAGGCGCGAAGAACCGTGTTTCCAGATCGTCCAGGCCTTCAAATATCATCTGCTCAAAGGCGGGGTTGGCCAGCCAGGCCGGGAAGCCGCGCAAGACCATCCCAAAGTTGATAGTCGAAGCCAACCTGGGCAATCTCGCCGCCTATGCTCGGGTATCGGTCAGAGCATCGCTTCCCTGCAGCGGGCCCGCGACTTCAACGAGAAGATCGCGGCCGTCACTGCCTCGCGGCCTTCACCGGCGGCCTTGCGAAAGAGGTTCTCGGCAACCTGTCGTTGGCCTTGGTCTGAGGTGATGAAGTTCCTATCGATGTCCTTGCGCAGAGTCTTGGGATCGATGCCGATCAAACCGGCAATGTCGGGTTCCGGCACGCGGTAGCCGGGCCAAAGCCTCGACCTGACGGCGATGAAACCATCGGGTGTATGCCGCGGCCTGGCCATCAGGCAGCCTCCTGAGCCCGCTCGGCGGCAGCCACAGACGCAATCAGGCCGCTGCTCATGAACGATGCTGGCGGCGAGGTTCATCCTCTACAATGGTGCCCACTTGCTCGTATCGGCCTTACGAGGGGTGGAACCCGCATCAATTTCAATAGTTCTTGGCAGGTCAAAGGGGACCAAAGTGCGGCCTAAAAGTTTCGGTGCATTGTCGGCTTCCAGAAATGCCGTCCCGACCGGACGGAGGTTCGCCCGTTGCCTCGACGCTCTCAAGTATGTCGCGGTGGCAATTGCCACGTGTTTCTTCACCCTGGTGGCCATAAACCTCACAGCCGAACCGCGTGTCCTGCGATCCATCGTGCCGCATCGTTTTGACGCGACCGATCCACAATTCGCGCGAAGCATGGCCGCTTATTCGCAAGGACAGGTATTCGAGGCAAACGCTGTGCAAACGCTGGTCAATGGAGATGAGATCTTCCCAGCGATGCTGCAGGCCATCCATGCGGCTCGGTCGACCATCGACATGGAAACTTACATCTACTGGTCCGGAACGGTCGGCTACGAGTTCGCCAATGCCTTGGCCGCGAAAGCGCGGAAGGGCGTCGAGGTTCGTGTGCTGGTGGACTGGGTCGGCAGTCTGCCATTCGACGAGGATCTCATCCACATCATGACAAGCGCCGGCGTGCGGTTTCAGCGCTACCGGCCTATCTACTGGTACACGCTTGACCGGGTGAATAACCGGACGCATCGGAAGCTGCTGATCGTTGACGGACGGTTCGCCTTTACCGGCGGGGTGGGTATCGCAGACAACTGGCTGGGGGACGCCCGCAACCCTGATGAATGGCGCGACACCCACTACCAGATCGAGGGCCCTGCTGTCTCCGCCTTCCAGGCAGCCTTCGCTGAGAACTGGCTCGAGACCGCGGGCGAGACTTTGCAGGGAGAGAAGTTCTACCCGCCACCGGAAGCAGCGGGAGCACTGAATGCTCAGCTGGTGCTATCTTCGCAGCCAAATGGCTCCGAAGGCATGGAGCTGATGATGTTGGCTGCGATAGCCGCCGCCAAAGAACACCTTCGGATAGGGATGGCCTATTTCGTCCCCGATAACATTGCCTTGCAGCAAATATTGGACGCCAGAAAAAGAGGGGTGGCGGTTGACGTCATCTGTCCCAACGGCCTGACAGATGTTCCCATCGTTCGAAAAGGCTCTCGCTATTTCTGGGGTGATTTGCTCAAGGCCGGAGTTCGGATTTATGAGTTCCAGCCCACCATGTACCACCCCAAACTCCTGATCGTTGACGATGTATGGACGAGCTTTGGTTCAACCAATCTGGACGAACGGTCTTTGCGGCTGAACGACGAAGCTTCTCTGAACGTCTTCGGCCGGGATTTTGCGCGCACGCAAATCGACTTGTTCAACGAAGACCTCAAGCGATCAAGGGAGATCAGTTTGGACGAATGGCAATCGCGTCCATTGAGCGAGAAGGTCACGGACTGGATGGCCAGCAGGCTGCATTCACAACTTTAGATGTTTAGTCCTGATCGGCACTTGCTAAAGCTAATTGAATTTGGAGCGTCTCGGTTGTGATGCCACGCCTTGCATATGAACTCGTAGGGTTAGTTTGCCGCTCATGCTGGAGACATGATGGCTCCGAGTAAATGATCTCACAGCACATGGGCTGAAGGCTCGCGGAGGACTTTTGCGGTTGTGGGTCCGACACTGGTCGAACTCGCACGTTATCGACCCGCGCACGGTCAGGCCCGACTTCATCGAAGAGCTGCCGCTGGACGGCCTTTCAAGCAGGATATGCTGGTCGCGACGGAGATGGCCCCAGGCCCCATCACCCCGCGCTGGCGATGGATACTCGGCTCAGAGGAAAGCGGCATGGCGTCGACGCGGCCCCCCGCCCAATGGCGCAGTATGCGGACCTCGCCCAGCTGGGGGAACATATCCAGGCAGATGTTGGCCATGTTAGCCATCACCGGAAAATCGACCTTGAGCGACATACGTGGCCGTTCGGGCACTTCCGTGCCACTGACCACCTCGCCGCGCGAGGTCTGGTGGAAATACGCCAGGCTATCTATGAGCGCGATCGCCGGCTTTATGAAGGTGCTCCAGTGCCATCGCTTCGATGCGCATCCCGAATCCGTTCAACGGCACATCCGCCAGAGATGCGATATCGCGGTTGTTGGGGCCGGCGCAGGCAACGACGCATTCCGCTTCGATCCGACGCTCCCCAACCAGCACGGCGGTCACCCTCGAGGCAGTTCGCACGATCCCCGTGATTTTTGTGCGATATCGCATCTCGATCTGATTGCGATGGCAGAAAGCGAGGAGTCCCTTCATTACGGCATGGTGCGGCGCCACCCCCTCCGCGTCTGGTGCTGTACTGCCCTGACGCGGGATTTGTTGATTGCCGGGAGGAGCTCGTCGATTTCGCGACGGGACAGCCATCGGGCTCTTCACCCCGAAGCTCTGCTGAACCTTCAGCCTTCCAGGAGCATCGCTTCGCTTTCTCCCGCCCGGAGATGCAAGCGATAGGAAGCCCGGTCGGATGAGAATGAACCGGTCGGAGCCCTTCATCATGCCATTTGCCGGCTTTCGCCCGGGCATATCCGTTCTTGACGCTCGCCCGCTATTGTCACAGGTAGCGATGTCGGGGTCCAAGATATACCGTCGTTCGTGTGCTTGGACCTTTTCCGGTCACCTGCCTATTTCAGCTTGCTCGGTCGCCTCTTACTCCCTCGCGTGAGTTAAAATGCGGAATACCGGCCAATGGGCAATCGCTTCGCGCAATTTGCTGAAAAGCTTGCCTTCTTTGTTGATGGCAGACCGAACTTGAACGGCAGCCCATCCGGCTTTCATCCTCCCGCCGACATGGCAATGGCAGACAATAGCGTGCAACTGCCAATCCGTAAGCTCGAAAAAGCGCTTCGCTTCGCCATACGTATCGTTCTTCAGCCCTTCAGTCCGCAAAGTTGGATCGGCGAAAGCGATGCTCAGCGCGGAGCCGAGGGACTGGGTTTTGTCGCGCACGTCCAAGGTCATGTATTCCGGCCCGGGGAAGGCGGCGAGGCACCGCTCGGGATTTCGCTCGAGCAGCATGGCCCAGTGTTCCAAACGCTGGCGCCGCGTCATACCCGGAAACGATGCTTCGACTTCCGCGACCCCATGCAGTTCCGCAAGTGTCTGATGTTTCATGGCCGTCTCCTGTTGGCGAGGCGCTCCGCCTGCAACAGGCCGAAGTAGCCTCAGTCGTCCCTATGCAGGCGAACCTGCAGTCCGTCGGGAAGTTCCACTGGCGAGAAAATTTGACAATGCGGCTGCTCCGATTTCCCGCTGTCTCGGTACGTTAGACCATCCCATGCAACGAGTTACTTCGATGCTTGGACCAAACGCCGGAGCAACGGGTAATCCTTCAGATCCTTATAAGGCGTGAGATCTAAATCCCCAGGCAGCGAAGCTGTTCGTCATCGATCGCTTTCTCATGGATCTTGATAACGCTTTGGTAGTGCCGCCAGGTCAGGCCAGCCCCTTTGACCGCGTCTCTTCGCGCGCGAAGCGATTTAATAGACGTGCAGATGATGATGGCGCAACTCGTCCAAGAGCTTTTCAACAATTTCGTGGCACACCGGAAACGGTTCCAGGCGCACGTCCTCGCCTCTCCATCTGATGGTACGCCGGCAGGTGTCGGTCGATGTAAATTTTCATTCCATCGCTGCTTTATCCAGCAAAAACTGGTGGCTGACCTTAGCTCGTCGATGAAGCGCGGGTGCGACATCAGACAGAACGAGGTCGCTGATATCTTCAGAGCTATGACGGACCTCGTCGGCTAGTTTCACGTCCGCTCCTGCTATTTGGCTGCCGAAGCGCCCGCCCCAAGGCGAACGCTTCGAGATGACTTTTTTACTTATTGACGATGATACGCTGCTTGTCGCGGTTTTGTGCGTAAGTTGCCTTGTCGTAGGCAGTCTGCGCCTCCAGCTGGTCCTTGGTGAAGTTCGTATAGAGGTAACGGTTGCCGTTTTTGTCGGTCATGAACTTGAGGTTCTCCATACCGACGGCGACCTCCTTTTCGCCGATGCCCAGAAAGCCGCCTACATCAACGATTATCGAGTCGACCTTCTTGTCACCGGTCAGGATAACGTCGCCGATCTCGCCGACCTTCGCATCATCTGCGCCATAGACGTTGGTTCCGATCAAATTCGCGGCACTGATTTTGTCTGACGGCATTTCGGTCAAGGTCGACTTGTCGATCGAGGCCGTCGCAGTCGTATCGGTTTTGCCATTAGCCGCTTGGCTGTCGGCCATGCTGTTGGTCGGCTGGGCCGTTGGGATTGCCGCCGTATTGTAAGCCTTCGTATCGAAATTAGGCTGAGCTTTAAGCTCATCCTTGGTCGTCTTTGCGACCAACCAGCGATCGCCCTTCTTGTTGATCCATTCAAGCTTGTTGAAGTCGTAGGCCACATTTTTTTCGCCCACGCCAAGGAAACCGCCGACGCCAATGACGACGAGTTTGGCGTTCCCGTCCTTGTCCAGGACGATGTCATTAACATCGCCGATCTTCGTCGCGTCATCGGCGCTGCTGTCATAGACCGCGGCTCCCATGATCTTCGAGACGAGTTTGCCATCAATGACCGGGGCAACAGCCTCCGTCTGGGTAGCGGGCTTGCTGGTATTTGCGGCCTGTGCACCGGCCGTGCAGAACGCTGTCGACATGAGAGCAGCCGTCGCTATCGTAGTTAGGATCTTCCGCATCATTGTGAAATTCCTCCTGTTGCCTGGTTGGCGGCGTCGGTAGCTGCCAACGCCATTTCGACCAACGAAAACAAGGCCCCTAGGTTCCGGGAGTAGGTCTATGGTCCTAACGATATAGACTGAAGGCTCATGCAGAACCTGATGCTACGTTGGCGATAGGGGCGCCATCCCTGGGCCCGCAGGCGGCATAGCATCCCAGGCGGCGTTTCGCGCGGCGCCCGGTCCCCAAGCTGGCTCTCTCATATTTTGGATCCGAACGGGACTCCGAGTTGGCCAGTTCGCCAGCACCTTCACCCCGCGACGGTCGCTCGCGCTGCGCTACGCCAACGGCTCCGCGCCAGCGCCCGTCGCTCCACCCGCCCAGCAGGGCATACCCAACGCCGGAAACGAACTCAGAATTGGATAGAAACTGGGGGCAACGTAACGTTCAGCTCATATCCGGAACGCCAGGACCTCCGGTTGGATTTGGAGCCGGTGCATAGCTCCGCCTGTAGCGATGAAGTACAGCCGAACCGCATCGACCTGATTGACAAGCCCGGCCATGACAGGCCCACGACTTTGCCAGACGATTCCGAACCTGGTCCACTGGTTCCTCGCATCCAAAACGTAAAACGCCGGTCTAACGCCGAAAAGCAGAGCGCTTCTGCATGCTCTCGCTTAAGCTGCGAGGGGCATGTTGACCGCCACAAGAAAGAGAGCGTTATGAGGTTCTTTCATCGCGTTGCCAGCGCTCCGAGGGATCACACCAGGCAGCGACTGGTAGAACCGTTGCCTGTTTGCAGCCGCTAGAGCTCGGGCCTCATGCGACAGCTTTCCGCCCAGGCGAGCGGCGCTTGCCGTCGGCCTTTGACGCGGACTTGCGCTTTGAAAGGTGCGCAAGCAGAGCTGCCAAACCCAGCGCATTGAGAACCCGCGTCCTGGGCACTCCTCCCTTGCGGGCCATCTCGACACCCCAATGCATGTGGTCGAGTTCACGGATTGAATGAGCGTCCGGATTGATGCTGAAGATGCAGCCGTAGTCGAGCGCCCTTTGATGCCACCGCCAGTCGAGATCGAGCCGCCACGGATGCGCGTTGATTTCGACAGCGACGTCATATTTTGCGCACGCTCTGAGGACCTTGGCGACGTCCAGCTCATAGCCGGGACGACGCAACAACTGGCGACCGGTCATGTGCCCGATAATTGTCGTGAGGGGATTCGCGATTGCCTCAATGATACGCTCCGTCTGCTCTTTCTTAGGCAACTTGAAGCGGCTGTGCACGCTCGCGACAACGAAATCAAACTGCTTCAAGACGTGGTCCGGACAGTCAAGCGAGCCGTCGGCCAGGATGTCTGCCTCGATGCCCTTCAGGACACGGAATTTACCACCGTACTTCGTGTTCAGCCGATCCGCGTCGCGGTGCTGTTCAGTGATCTCCTGCAGTGTGAGCCCGCCCGCGTAGTGGGCAGACTGCGAATGGTCGGCGACACCAAAGTATTCAAACCCGCGCTTACGTGTCGCTTCAGCCATTGCCTCAAGCGTTTCGGTGCCATCGGATGCGGTCGTGTGAGAATGCAGGATGCCATGCAGATCTCCGTCCCGGACGAGGGGTGGTAACTGCTGGCTCGCTGCCCGCTCAATCTCGTCCCTGCCTTCGCGCAGTTCCGGTTCGATGAACTGCAGGTCCAACGCGTCGTAGATTTCCTCCTCTGTCGCTGCTGCGATCAGCTTTCTCGCGCGATAGAGCCCGTCGGGTTTGAGGGCGAACCCTCTCTCGGTCGCGTACATCTTCAACTGCTCAAGATGGGCGGCCGAACCGGTTGCTTTGAGAAGGCTCGCGCCAAAGTGCTTCTTGTCTGTGACCACAAGTGTGAGGGTGGACTGCTCGATCGCGGTCCGCTTCTTCCCCATTGCGACCAGTGCGAGGTCGATGACCAGTTCGCAACCGCGCCGGAAATCACCGGCAATTTCCACGCGCGAAAACTCGGGATGCTCTTGCTTCACCAACACGACAGCATGTTCGAGAAGAGCGGCGGCCTTGTGCAGGTGAAGTTGTGTTTCGCCGCTTCGCGCGATGGCCAGATTGTGCAGGATCTTTGTCTGAAGCGAAGCACCGAGGCCTTTGACTGGCCGGATTCGATCTGCCTTTGCGGCGGCTTCGAGCTCAGCCAACGAGTTCACGCCGAGGGCCTGATGAAGCTTCAGGATCTTGTCGGGCCGAAGCCCTGGTATGGCAAACAACTCCATCACACCCGCCGGGACCTCTTCCCGCAGCTTCTCAAGGCGTGGATGTGTGCCCGTTTCATAGAGCTTGCGCACAATATCTGCGATCGCGTTACCGATCCCCGGGATCCTGATGAGGGCGCCCGCGGCGATGATCCGGTCGAGCGGCTGCGACAACGCAGCCAGACTGTCTGCAGCGCGCAGATATGCTTTGGTGCGATAGGGGTTGTCCCCGCGCAGCGCCGTGCGATGTCCGTATTCCCTTAGGAGGCTGGCGACTGTCCGCGAATCGGTTTTTGCCATGGTCGAGGCAAACGGGGCCAATCTTCGCAGGTTCCAATCAGGCCAAGGCAACGAAGCCCTTATCCAGCCTTACTGCCTTCGCGGAGTGGGGCTACAAATTTGGCAATGATTGGTCGGCTCGCCCCCATCCCGCCAGAGATTTGCTGATTGCGCGTTTCTTCAATTCAGAAGCGTCGCCGACGTGGAAATGCGAGGGCGCATCAATCGTCTTCATTTCCGCCCAGGTGATCGGCGCCGCGACCGGAGCGCCCGATCGGGACCTTGCGCTGTAGGGCATGATCGCGGTCGCCCCACGCTGGTTGCGCAAATAGTCCACAAAGATGCGACCCTTCCGGCGCTTCTTCGACAACGCGGCCGTAAAGTGAGAGGGATCGCTTTGAGCGACCGCTTGCGCGAGGCGATGCGCGAAGTCTTTCACTTGCGGCCACTCGGCCTGAGGGGTGAGCGGCGCGATCACATGCACTCCTTTGCCTCCGGTCAGCATCGGGAATGTCGTAAGCCCCAATGACTTCAAAATATCACGAAACTGGAAAGCTGCGGCGCGGACAGCTTCAAAATCGAGACCCTCATCGGGGTCGAGATCGAAAACGAGGCGGTCGGCCTTTTCGATATCCTCGATCCGAGCTCCCCACCCATGCAGCTCGATCGTTCCCATCTGTACGCAGGTCATCAGCCCATCGGCATCGTCGACATAAAGGTATGGCTCCTCCTGGCCGTCCTTTTCAGTGATACCGACGTGGTGGACTTTGTCGCCAAAGCTCCCGGCATCATGCTTCTGGAAGAAGCACTTCTTGGCCCGGCCTTGGGGACACCGAACCAGACTGATCGGTCGACTCCCAACCCAAGGAAGCATGATCTCAGCGACGGCCGCGTAGTGGTCGGCGAGCTGACCCTTGGTGATATTCGACTCCGGATAGATCACGCGGTCACGATTGCTGATGGCGATGGTCTTCCGCGGCGACGTGGTCAGCTTGGCTGTGCGACGTTCCGTCTCCAGCATGACCGCCTCCGGCTTCTTGTCTTCGCGCAGACCGAGGTAGCTCGGATGTCTCAACGTTCCTTCGTTAGTCATCTCGGCGAAGGCAATCTCCGCGACCAGCTTGGGGCGAAGCCAGTGTGCTCCGCGAACTTCGGCTCGCGGCGCCGCGACGGTCGCGGCCTTCTGCTCGAGCGGTGCCATGATCTCCATGAGACGGAAAAGTTCAGCTGTATCGAAGCCGGTACCGACTTTTCCGGCATAACGCAGCTTGCCGCCATCATGCACTCCAAGGATCAATGACCGAAACGCGCGGACCTTTTCGGACGGCGTCCAACCGACAATCACGAACTCCTGCCGCTTGATGCACTTGATCTTGAGCCAGTTTCCGCCGCGGGCCGCCACATAATGCGAATCGGCGAGCTTGGAAACCACCCCCTCGAGCCCGGCTGCGCAAAAGCGGCCGAGCAGCTCTTCTCCGCGCCCCAGAATATGATCAGAATAACGAAGCACCGGGTTCTTCGCGGGCAAAATTCTCTGGAGCTTTTCCTTGCGTTCAAGGAGAGGATGCTTCGTGAGATCTTCGCCGTCGAGTTGAAGGAGGTCGAAGGCATAAAAGTCGATAGTGGCTGGCGCACCCTTTAATGCGTTCTGAAGCGCCTGGAAGTTTGATCGTCCGTCGGCATCGACAACGACGGCCTCTCCGTCAATCAGGGCAGAGCGGACCTGGAGCTTGCGGGCCTCCGAAAGAATGGACGGAAAACGGTGAGACCAGTCCAGGCCAGATCGCGTGTAGGCACGCGCTTCGCCGCTGCCGACCGCAACAAGAATGCGATAGCCGTCGTATTTCATTTCGTGGATCCAGCGGTCGCCGGCAGGGACGACGTCCACGAGCGTTGCGAGCTGGACGGGCCGAAAAGTGGGCAGTGCCAAATTGGCTTGCTCACGCGTTGGCGACGTCGCTTGATGAGCGGTTGACCCCTGCATTGCCTTACGCGACGTTGGCATGACCACTCACCGCCCCATACCCAAGACGAAATGGCTTAATCGCGTCCAACGCGCGACTGCTTCTTAAGTTTCGCCGAGAAGCTTGGAGCTTGTTGCCATCATTGTCGCGCCTTATCAGCGCCTCGGCCTGCTCTCAGCTGAATCCGTACTGCCTGCCTCCGTCCACCATCTTCTCAGTTTACCCGCACAATGTCGCCGGGCCGGGCAAGAGCCAGAGTAGTCGCGGAGATCGCTTGAAGCGTCGCGGTGTCACGGGCCTATCGGCCTTCCGCACCAATTGGTGAAGGAAACTCCGGGTAATCGGTCCGCACCCACTCCTCAATGAGCCAGCCTTCATCGTCGAAACGAAAAATGTTGGACAAATCCCAGGTCACACGCCGGCGGTTCGGAGGCAAGGGGGGCCGACGGGCGACTGTGTGAATTCGCGGGCAAAGCGTCCCTCGACCCAGGTTTGGCAGGCGACATAGTCACCTTCGACGATGATGATGCCTCGAGGGATCTAGCGATCGTCGAATGCTATGGACTTGAAGTAGTTGGTAAGCCCGGCGTAGTCCACCTCGAAGCCATCCGGGCCGTGGAAACGGAACTTCTCCGTGTCGAAGCACCCGGCATCGATCGCCGCGCCTGTATGGTTGGCGATGTGGCAGCGTTATAAGACCTCTGCAATTGTCTTATAACGTCACTTGCGTCGCTTCAGCTCATGCCGCTATAAGAGAAACGCATTTTTCTTATAACGGAGCCGACGCATGAAGACGGTCGATCTCGTTTATCGCACGATGTATGCGGAACTCGTTCAGCGCTGCCTTGATGCATCGTTCGTAACCGACTTCTCCACGGCGGGAAATTTCGTCCGGGTTCCGGTGAAGGGGCGGGGCTATTGGTATTTTGAGGAAACCCAACCCAAGAAAACGCGGAAGTATGTCGGCCCGTCCGACGATCCCGAGATCGCGAAACGCGTTGAAGCCTTCCAAGAAATCAAGGAAGACCTCCGTAGTCGACGGAAACTCGTCTCCACGCTGACTCGCGAAGCAGGGCTGACCGCACCGGACCGGTTCACTGGCGATGTCGTTGAAGCCATCGGAGCAGCAGGAATCTTCCGCTTAAGAGGCGTGCTCGTCGGTACGGTTGCCTTCCAGACGTATGCGGGACATCTCGGCGTAAGATTGCCTGGTGCTTCATTGCAAACCGGCGATGCCGATTTCGCGCAGCATTACTCGACTTCGTCGTCAGTCGAAGACACCCTGCCGCCGATCCTGGAAATCTTGAGAGAGATTGATCCAACCTTCAGGGAGATCCCCCATAGATCGGATCCCGGACACACGACCCAATTCGAGAATGCAACGAGATACAAGGTCGAGTTCCTTACCCCGAACCGGGGATCGGATGACTACACCGACCGCGCCAGTCCGATGCCAGCACTGGGCGGAGCTTCGGCGCAGCCCTTGCGTTTCCTCGATTTCCTGATCCACGAGCCCATCCGGACCGTGATGCTGCATCGGTCAGGGGTGCCTGTAACCGTGCCGTCGCCGGAACGGTATGCAGTTCACAAGCTCATCGTCGCCTCTCGCAGGAAATCAGATGCAAACGGCGTCGCCAAGCGCGAAAAAGACGTCCATCAGGCCAGCCTCCTCGTCGAGGCACTGGAGGCGACCCGTCGCAAGGATGACCTTGCAACAGCGTTCTCGGAAGCGTGGGGGAGGGGGCAGCACTGGCGCGAGGCGATGCTGAAGGGGCTGGGCCTGATGCCGCCGAAGAAACGACAGGAAGTTGAGGACACAGTCAGAAAGGCCCTTGTCGAGATCGGCGAGGAGCTGGACGGCTTCGACTCGGCCGTGAACTCGAAGTCGTAGTCAAAAGGGCGAGGCTCGAAAGCCGCCCTTGTCGGTTGGATTGAAGAGGACCAGCGTTGATCAGGATTGCTTACGAGGGAGTATAACCTAGCTGTTGAGGTCTGTTCGCCGTGTGTTCGTCCAAAAAAGCGCATAAAGGCAGTCTGGAATTTGCAGAGAATTTCCAGAAGCCGCCATCTCTTCGCGGCCTCAGATTTGCCAGCATGGCAAAAGCTGCGAACGGATTCAATGGATTGGGTGACGCTGTCAGAGCCGTTTCGACATCCAGGCTGTGCATTGTTCGAGGCGTTCCAGCGTAGCTTTTGGCCAACAAGCTGGTGACCCGCATTAAGCAAATTGGATTGCCTTTGGAACCAGCCGCATTGATCAATTCGGATTCAAGCAGGACTATCCGATCTCCCATCTGCTGAGCCTCCGTCAATCGTATTTCTCTAATCAGCCCAAGCTGCGCATATTCGACGTCACCATCCATGCAGCGTGGAGTAGCGCACGAAAACTAAACACCGGCAGATTTGAAAAACTCGCAAGAAGATGTCGCGCATCCCGGCTGATCACCCGCTGGTCATCCCCGCGAGGAACACCACCTGCTACCCGGGAATACGGCTGATCTGTGCCGTCTGGCACATCCTCAGCCTAGTTGCAGAAGAAACTTAATTGACTTTGTAACGACCGTTTCAGAGCCTTTATCTAAAGAAGCCGTGCCAATCTCCAACGAAACGACATGACGCCTCGCAGATGCCGGTCAGATTAATGTGCTCCCGGAGCGCTGTGCATCCGGCGGCTGCCCGCCCTTCCGCGCGGGTGCGGACGAGGATTTGCCGGAGAACGCCAAACCCAATGCGCTGCGTTTATCGCTCGCCGGTGTGCAGTTCGAACTCCAAAAGACTCTACATTTCCGACCAAGACGCCTGCTCACATCATTTGTTAAAGACTCAAGGGGCACGCGGAGTCATGTTGCAGCGTTCAATGCACATCTGCGGGACGGAGGAGCCATGTTGTTTCCGGGTCAAGTCGTCATGTCCGACGAACTGGAAATGCTCACCCGAGTCTGTCGGACCGCCTGCAACGAGCGGGATATTCCGCTCGACAGCCCGCAGGCACAGACACTCGCGTCCCATGTCCTGAAGCTTTTCCTGAACGGGCTTATGGGCGAGGAAGAGCTGCTAAGCGCCGAGCGGAACCGTATGAAAAGGCAAGCTCACATCGCCGCCTTGAATCAGCCGCCTGCTCCAGCACGCTAAATCCCGGACCCCGCAGCGACTCCTATTGGCGGCGCAGGCGTACCCGATGGTCAGCGCACCAGGAGGAACATTCCTGTCAGCCCGGCGTTAGGGGGGGTCCGCCACACCGGTGCGCTCGTGCTGATCTCGAATCCTCCACGTGAGTGGCTCACCCGAGCCGATTGGCCCGTTATATCGCGGCGCGCGGTTCTTGCAGCGCTTTCCTCCTTGATCGTGGCCGGTCCCACTGCAGCCGCGTCTGGGCAATCCCTCCCTGTCCGGTTTGGCGTGCTCGGATTTGGCACGGCCGCCTGGGAAGTCGACGTGGTCCAACGATATGGGCTGGACATTTCGCACGGCGTCTCTCTCGAGGTGCGGCGTCTTGCCAGCACGGAAGCCGGCAAGACCGCGTTGCTGGCCGGCAGCGTCGACGTCATCGTATCGGATTGGGTGTGGGTGACGCGCCAGCGCGCGGAAGGCGCCGATCTTGTTTTTGTTCCCTATTCGCGCGTGGTCGGCGCACTTGAGCTACCCGCCGGTTCCCCCGTCCGCAGGCTAGCGGATTTCGATGGCAAACGGCTCGGGGTCGCGGGCGGCCCGCTCGACAAGAGCTGGATCTTGCTGCGTGCGCTTAACCTTCGACAGTCGGGACGCGACCTCGCCGCGAGCGTGCAGCCTGTATTCGGAGCGCCGCCTTTGCTCGAACAGGAATTCCTTGCAGGCCGGCTCGACGGGTTGCTGACATTCTGGAACTTCGCGGCCCAGCTCGAAGCCGCCGGAGCCCAGCGGTTGCTGAACGTTGGACAGATTCTGGAGGGGCTGGGCGTTTCCGGCGAGCTGCCGATGCTCGGCTATGTCTTCCATGAAGACTGGGCGCGTGCTGATCCTGCGGTTCTTAGCGGTTTCCTGAAAACGGTCATGGCCGCCAAGTCGCTTCTTGCCACTTCCGACAGCGAATGGCACGCGCTGGCGCCGCAACTGGGAACAGATGATGTCCGGCTTCAGGCCGCCTTGCGCGACGCCTATCGGGATGGAATCCCCCGCCGCTTCGGCAGGAAGGAGCGCGACGACGCGGCGCGCCTGTTTTCAATTTTGGCCGATCTGGGCGGTGAAGCTCTGGTCGGCAAGGCGAAAGGCTTCGATCCCGGCATCTTTTGGAGCATACCCGCTTGAGACCGCATCCATGAGCAACAGCTTGGCCGCTTCCGCCAATGCCCAGCGATGGCAGAGCGTCGCGGCGCTGCTTGGTATGCTTCTGATCTGGCAGGCGGCGGCATCGGTGGTGGCCAGCCGGCTGTTGCCGAGCCCTTTGGAGGTCACCATCGTCCTCTTGCAAGAGGCGCTGCAGGGCGAACTCGCTTTTCACCTCGGCGTCTCGCTAACGCGAGTGATTGTGAGCCTTTCCGTCGCGATCGTGGTCGGCTCCGCGCTTGGCTATGCCGCCGGCCGCTCGCGTGATGCTGATCTTTGGTTGAAGCCATGGATCGTTCTGCTGCTCAACGTGCCGGCGCTGGTGACCGTCATCCTCATCTATGTCTGGCTCGGTCTGGTCGAGACCGCGCTCGTGTTCGCGGTCGCGCTCAACAAGATCCCCAATGTGGTAGTGACCATTCGCGAGGGCGCCAGCCGGCTGGACAAGGACCTCACGGAAATGGCCGAGGTCTATCGTTTCACCGGAACGAGGTCGCTGCGCTACATCGTGCTCCCGCAATTGGCACCGTTTTTCCTCGTCACCCTGCGCAGCGGACTGGCATTGACCTGGAAGATCGTGCTGCTCGCCGAATTGCTTGGCCGCTCCAACGGGGTTGGATTCCAGCTGCAGATCTATTTCCAGAACTTCGACGTGTCCCACATCCTGGCCTATGCCATAAGCTTCGGAGTGGTGATGCTGGCCATCGAGTACGGCCTGCTCGGGCCTCTGGAAGGCCGACTTGGCGTGTGGCGGCGTTGATGCTGACCATCAGGATAGAGATGAAGACCTTCGCTATTCCCGGCCAGGGCCAGGGTAGGACCGTGTTCCGGGACTTCGCTCTCGATGTGCCGCACGGCCAGGTTTGTGTGATCGCTGGGCCCTCGGGAGTTGGCAAATCGACGCTGCTCTCGATCGTCGCAGGCACCGACCGCGAATTCCGCGGCGTGGTGGAGGGACGCGCGCTTCCTGTCGGGATGATGTTCCAGACACCGCGTCTGCTCCCTTGGCTGACCGTCTTGCGCAATGTCGAACTCGTGATCCCCGGGCGGGAGCAGGAGGCATCGAGGTGGGTTGCCGCCGTAGGCCTTGAGGATCACGCAAACGAATATCCGCAGCGTCTCTCCGGAGGCATGGCCCGGCGCGTGGCGCTCGCCCGCGCGCTTGCCGTCGAGCCCGCGCTGTTGCTGCTCGACGAACCTTTCGCTTCGCTCGACGAGGCGACGGCGAACACGATGAGCCTCCTGCTGCGTGAAGTTTTCAATACCAGGCCGCCCATCGCGCTTATTGTCACGCACAATTTGGCCCAGGTCTCGTCGCTGGCCGACCGCTTCGTCGTTCTGGAAGGCTCGCCGGCAGCTATCGTGCGCGATGTCGGGATTGCCCGGGGTGGCGGACCGGCTTCACCGCGTGGCCCGGCCAGCTTGCAGGCAGGCGGAGCGGAATGAGACTGGTGCTGTCGATCGTGCTGCTCCTGTTGGCCGCTGCCCCCGGCTCCGCCGCACCGCAGACCATGGTGGTCGGCTATATCGGCCAGGAGCGCACGCCACCCCTGCCTTTAGGACCGCTTGACCAGCCCGTCAGCGATGACGGCCTGCAGGGGGCCCGGCTGGGCATCGCCGATGACGGCGGCACCGGCCGCTTCCTCGGCCAGTATTTCCAGCTCGAAGAACGCGTGCTGAAGCCAGGCGAAGCGCCCACCGAAGCAATCGCCAGCCTTGCCGCGAGCGGCGTCACTTTCGTCGTGGCCGACCTCGATGCGGCCACGCTGAACCAGGCTCTCGCAGCACCCGGAGCAGACAAGATGCTGTTGTTCAACAGCCGTGCGCCGGACGATGCGCTCCGCCAGCAGCACTGCCGCAAGAACCTCCTGCATACCGTTCCAAGTCGCGCCATGCTCGCCGACGGCCTCGCGCAATATCTCATCTGGAAGCGTTGGCAGCACTGGTTTCTGCTGGTCGGCCCGCATCCTGCTGACGAGGCGCTGGCTGCAGCGTTGCGCCGCGCGGCGACACACTTCGGCGCCGAGATCGTCGTCGACAAGCCTTGGACGTTCCGGCCTGCCAATGGTCGTGCGGACACGGGACATGTCACGCTTCAGACCGAGATACCGGCCGCCACCCAGGTCGGCGATTACGACGTGCTGGTCGTCGCCGACGAGGCGGACGAGTTCGGCGCCTATCTCGAGGGCCGAACCGCGCTACCACGGCCGGTCGCCGGGACGCAGGGGATCGTGGCGACCGGCTGGAGCGCGGTCAACGAGGAATGGGGCGCAACGCAACTTCAAGACCGCTTCCGCAAGCAGGCCGGGCGCTGGATGACGGCTTACGACTACGCCGGTTGGCTCGCCGTGCGCAGCGTCGGAGAAGCGGCAACACGCCTGCGCAGCCTCGATGCTTCGGCGATCACGGCATATTTGCGCAGTGACGACTTCCTTCTCGCCGGCTTCAAGGGGCAGGGGCTCAGCTTCCGGTCATGGGACGGCCAGATGCGGCAGCCCATCCTGATAGCGGGGCCGCGGCTGCTCGTCTCCAGCTCACCGCAACCGGGTTTCCTGCATCAGCGCACGCCCCTCGACACGCTGGGCGTCGACCTCGAGGAGAGCGCATGCAGGTCGTGATCCCAATCCTGCTGTCGGTGTTGATTGTCGCCGGACCTGCCGCAGCGGAGACGATCTACGTATCGAACGAGCAGGACAACACAGTGGCGGTGGTGGAGGGCGCCGGCATGAGCCTCTCCACGGCCATCAACGTCGGAAGGCGCCCACGCGGCATGGCGCTTTCGGTCGACAAGAAGCTGCTCTTCGTGGCTGTGGGCGACGACAACCGGATCGACATTGTCGATCTCGCCAAACGGCAGGTGACCGGCCAGCTCCCCTCAGGAGTCGATCCGGAATTTTTTGTCGTGCATCCTGACGGCAAACGCCTGTTCGTCGCCAATGAGAATGACAATCTGGTCTCAGTCGTCGATATCGCGTCCGCCAGGGTGATCGGTACCGTTGACGTCGGGGTCGAACCCGAGGGTATGGCGGTCAGTGCCGACGGCCATTACGTTGCCTGCACCTCGGAGACCACCAGCATGGTGCACCTCATCGACGCCGGCACGCTCGACATCGTAGACAACCTCCTGGTCGACACCCGTCCCCGCGCGGCGTCGTTCTCGCCGGATGGGAAGCAGCTTTGGGTGTCTTCCGAAATACGCGGAACCGTGACCGTCTTCGACACTACGTCTCGTGCTGAGGCCGGCAAGGTCCAGTTCGAGGTTCCCGGTATCCGCCGCGACGGCGTCCAGGCGGTAGGCATCGAAATGACCCGCGACGGCGCCACTGCCTATGTGGCGCTTGGTCCGGCCAACCGGATTGCCGAAGTCGATACCAGGACGCTGGCCGTGCGCCGCCTCTACCTCGTCGGCCAGCGCCCGTGGCATGTGGCGCTGTCGGATGACCAGAAGCGCCTGGTAAGCGCCAATGGCAATTCCGGGGACATCTCGTTCATCGATCTTGAAGACGAGGAGGTGGTGAAGTCGGTGCCGGTGGGACGCGGCCCCTGGGGAGTGGTGATCGGCCCATGAAGGCGCTGTCACTCGAAGGTCTGGGACACAGCTTCGGACAGCGGCGGGTTCTCGAAGCCGTGTCGTTCTCGGTCGCGGAAGGCAGAATGTGCATACTGCTCGGACGCAACGGCGCCGGCAAGACGACGTTGTTCTCGCTGGTCACCGGCCTCTATCATGCCCGATCCGGCCAGATCGATGTGTTCGGCCACTCCATGCGGGCCGATCCGGCCGCCGCACTTGCCCAGATGGGTGTTGTCTTCCAGCAGCAGACGCTCGACCTCGATCTCACCGCCGCCGAAAATCTGCGCTATCACGGCGCCCTGCACGGGCTGGCGGCCGGCGTCTGCGAAACAAGGTTGCGCGAAGAACTCGAACGGCTGGAGGTCCCTGACCGGTGCGACGAGCCGGTCCGTTCACTGTCGGGCGGTCAGCGGCGACGTGTCGAAATCGCGCGCGCCCTGATGCATCGGCCCCGCATCCTGCTGCTCGACGAGCCGACGACCGGGCTCGACGTGCCTGGGCGCCGGGCGATCGAGCAGCATGTGCGCGCGCTCTGCCGGGAACGAGGTATTGCCGTTCTCTGGGCAACGCATTTCCTGGAAGAGGTGTCGGCCGACGACGACCTGGTGGTGCTGCATAAGGGCAGGCTGCGTTGGGCTGGCGGGGCCGGCCGCGTCGCGGCGGATCTTGCGGTCGCCAGCATGGCCGATGCGTTCGATGTGCTGACGGAGGCGGCATGAAAAGGCGTCACGCGCTGCGGGCCATTACAGGCATACTGCGCCGGGAGATGCTGCGAACGCTGCGGCAGCGTGGCCGGCTGCTCTCGGCGATCATACGGCCGTTGGTCTGGCTCGCCATCTTCGCCGCCGGGTTCCGCTCGGTGCTTGGCCTGTCGATCACGCCGCCCTACCAGACCTACGTGCTCTACGAAGTCTATGTCGTCCCCGGACTGGCGGCCATGATGCTGCTCTTCCATGCCATGGCAAGTTCGCTGGCCATGGTCTACGACCGCGAGATGGGCAGCATGCGCCTGTTGCTGACGGCACCGCTTCCGCGCTGGTACCTGCTTGCCGCGCGGCTGCTTGCGAGCGTCATCGTCAGTCTGCCGCTGGTCTATCTGTTCCTGCTGATCGCGCGCTATTGGGACGTGCGCCCCCCAGTTCTAGGCTATCTGGCCGTGTTTCCGGCGCTCGTCCTGTCCGGCCTGATGCTCGGCGCATTTGGGTTGCTGGTTTCGTCGATCTCGACGCAGATGGAGAACTTCGCCGGCGTGATGAACTTCGTCATCTTCCCGACCTTCTTCGCCTCGACGGCTCTCTATCCGATATGGCGACTCGCCGAGGCGGGGCCGGTGCTGGCAATGATCGCCGCATGGAACCCGTTCAGTTCGGCGGTCGAGCTGATACGCTTCGCCCTCTATCTGCGCTTCGATCCCGTTTCGGCTCTCGTCGTTCTCGCTTGCCTCGTCGGGTTTTTCCTTGCGGCAGTGGTCGGCTATGACCCCGGTCGTGGCTTGTGGTCCCGCCGCGGCGGCGAAGGCTAATCATCTGAGGGCATAGAGATAGGCGGCGATATCGCGCGCCTGCTGCTGCGTAATCCTTGTCGATGGCATCGCCGTGTGCGGATTGATCTCCCTGGCCTCTCGTACCCAGCGGATCAGGTTCTCGGGATTGTTAGCCAGCACCCCGCCGATAAAGACCCGGTCGGCAAGGCTGGAATCGAGGCGCGGACCAACCTGGCCTTGTGCCCCTGGCACGCCGGGGATTGTATGGCACCCCGAGCAGCCATTCGCGGTCATGATCGGAATGGCGCGCGCGCCCACGCCACCGGTCGCAACATCCGATTCGTGGCGAACACGATCACGCCGGTCCGACCACAAGGTCGCCCCGGCGACGGCGGCGGTCAGCAGCAGGATGGCGGCGAGCGCGCCGCCGGTCATCCTAGCCAGGCCGGAGCCCATGGGTGGCCTCCCTGATTCCGCTCTTGCTTATCCAAAGGCCGGCGAGCAGCAAGGCGGCTCCGCCATAGATCAGGCCAGCCGGAACCCACATCACCAAGCCGGCGAGCTGCTGGTCCTCGATCGGGGTCAGTCCCCACAGCGCCGCGCCAGCGGCATTCTGCGGATACCAGAGTTTGGGCGACAACAGCAGCAGCACGCCAAGTAGACCCGTGTGCAGCGAGGTGAAGAAGAGATGCATGACCGCGCTGCCATAGGCCTGCTGGCGGCCGGAACGCGGCAGAATCACCCACCAGAACAGCAGGGCTGTGCCGAGGAAGCTCGCATGCTGGGCATAGTGCAGGACGCCCTGCTGAAGCGCTGCCTCGAACAGTACGGGGACGTGCCACATCCAGATCGCGATACCGTGGATGGCGGTTGCGTTGAGGGGACGGCTGGCAACGGCCCAGATCGCCTGGAGAAACTTGCCGTGCGTGAGCATTCCCGTTCCGCGGCGGAATGCGGCCGGCAATGCCCATATCAAGGCTGCGCCGGGGCAGGCGGCGACAAGGAGCGGCGCCGCCACCGCCATCAGCAGTTCATGCTCGATCATGTGGGCGGCAAACACCCGTTCGCCAAGCGCATGGATCGGGCTGACCAGCGCTCCCGTCAGTAGGCCCCAGCCGGCGGCGAACAACAGAGCTTGTCGCGTCCGCTCGGGGCGGCCCCGGCTGCTGCGGCGCCACAGCCGGCTCGCTCCGATCGCATAGATGAGCGCGATTGTGACCAGAGGGAGCGTGATGGGAAACGCAAGTGTCCATCCCCCTTCGGGCGCGCCGGCGCCATAGCAGATCGATGTTGAGAGGAAAGCCTCGAAGCTCATCGCAGGCACTCGTCAAGGATGAGCGCGGCGCTCCCCTGCATGACGATGACGAGGGCAAAAAGCAAAGCCGCAAGAATGCCGAGATCGGCGACGAATTGTTCGGTGCTGCGCGTGCGCTCCGGCTTGAAAGCCGCGCCCCCCTGCCGCTTTGCCCGCCAAGAAAGCATGCCGCCGAGAAGCGAAAGCAAGGCAAGCAGCAGTGCGATTGGAAGCACGACCGGCACCTGGCGATTGCATTGCCAGGGAACAAGCGCGTAATTCAGCTGCGTCGAAATTGCCCAAGCCGAGGGCCCCGACAGAAGGCCACCCCAGGACGTTCCCAATTGCAGCGCGCGCATCAGCCTAGCCTCGGTACCCAGTAGATGAGCAGATAGATCGGGATCCAGGTGAGCACCACGAAATCCCAGTAGAAGACATTATCGCCTACGTCGCCGAAGCGCCGGCCGCTGTAGCCATGGCGTGTGAACATCAGCACCGTCAGCACGATCGTGTCGCCGACATCGGTGATCAGGTGGGTGGTGTGCAGTCCAAGCAGCACCCAAAGCATAGAGCCGTACGCGTTCGTGTCCCAATAGATATTCAGCGCCGGGAACTCGAACCAGCGCACCACGAGCGGGGCGAGACCGAACAGCGACATCACCACCATGCCGATCCGCACCGGTACAATGGCGCAACGCTCGGCGTAGCGATTGAGAATGTGGTTCGGCACCAGGCTGGCGATCAGCAGGAGGGTGACGATCGTTCCCGGCCAATGGTTAGGCTCCGGGGCGCTCAGACGCCAGTTGGGCCACGACATTGCCAGGTAGAGATAGGCGCCGGCCGCCAGCGCGAAGCCCGTCCCCTCCAGCGCCATGAAGCCGAGCGTGCCCCACCAGGTCGGGCTGCGCGGACCATGTCCAAAGGTGGGAAGCCCGGAAAGGTCGGCGACGGGTCGCTGGTTCATTCCTCGTCCTCCGGATCGCCTTTGGGCCAGAACCAGCCGACCAGCGTGACCGCGATCGGCACGGCGCCCCACACGACCGCCCACGGCGTGAAGATCGAGTAGAGGAAAGTGCCGCCCACGGCGATCGCCGCAAGCAGGGGCCAGATTGACGGCGTCGCCGATTTCTCGCGGATGTCGGGATGGGCTTCCGCCACCGTCGAGATGAGCAACTCGCGCACGTCGACGCGCAGGCCGGTTGCGACGGGAAGCGCGTCTCGTTCGGCCCACAGCGGCTCAACGTTTGTCACGATCGGGATGCGTGTGAAATTATAGCTTGGAGGCGGCGAGGACGTTGCCCATTCCAGGGTGCCTGCATCCCAGGGATTGTCCCCGGCCGGTACGCCTTTCAATACGCCGTGCACGAGGTTGAAAGTGAACAGCACGAAGCTCAAGAAGAACAGCACCGCGCCGGCGCTGATGAGCAGGTTGATGTTGCCCCAGCCAAGCTCCGCCGGATAGGTGTAGACCCGGCGCGGCATTCCCCACAGGCCGACCAGATGCATCGGGAAGAAAGCCACGTTGAAGCCGATGAAGGCCAGCCAGAAATGCCAGCGTCCGAGACGTTCGCTCATCATGCGGCCGGTGATCTTGGGGAACCAGAAATAGGCCGCGCCCAGCAGCGGGAATACCGATCCGCCGATCAGCACGTAATGGAAGTGGGCGACGACGAAATAGGTGTCGTGCACCTGCAGGTCGAGCGGCACCGAGGCGAGCATGACGCCGCTGAGCCCGCCGATGACGAAGATGAAGAAGAAGCCGAAGACGAACAGCAGCGGCGTGCGGATCACCGGTCTGCCATCCCACAAAGTCGCCAGCCAGCAGAAGATCTGCAGGCCATTGGGTATGGCGATCAGCATGCTGGACGCCGTGAAGAAGCTCGCCCCCAACTTCGGCAATCCCGTCGCAAACATATGGTGCACCCAGAGGCCGAACGACAGGAAACCGACCGCGATCAACGAAAGGACCAGCCCGAGATGGCCGAACGTCGGTCGCCGGGCAAAAGCGGGAATGATCGAGGAGACCATGCCTGTCGCCGGCAGGAAGATGATGTAGACCTCGGGATGGCCGAAGAACCAGAACAGATGTTGGAACAGCAGGGCGTCGCCGCCCTCCGCCGGATTGAAAATGTGGGTTCCGACAAGCCGGTCGAGAATGAGGAAGGTCGAGGTGATCATGACTGCCGGCATCGCGAAGACCACGACGAACGAAGTGACCAGCAGTGCCCACACATAAAGCGGTATCTTGTCCAGCGACATGCCGGGTGCGCGTTGCTTGAACACGGTCACGATGGTGGCGACGGCGACCGCAAGCGAGGACACTTCGGTATAGGTGATCATTTGCGCCCAGACATCGGCGCGCTTGCCGGGAGAGAATTCGGGACCGGACAAAGGCACATAGGCGAACCAGCCGACGTCCGGTGCCATGTTGAGGAGGAATGAAACCCAGGCAAAGACGCCGCCCGAAAGATACACCCAATAGCCGAATGCATTGAGCCGCGGGAAGGCGATGTTGCGGGTGCCGACCATCAGCGGCACCAGATAGATCCCCGTTGCCTGCACGATAGGCACGGCGAACAGGAACATCATGGTGACGCCGTGCATCGTGAACAGCTGGTTGTACAGGTCCGGCCCGATCAGCCCACGCTGCGGCCCTGAGAGTTGGATTCGCATGGCGACCGCGTTCAGTCCGCCAAGGCATAGGAAGATGAAGGCCGTGATCAGATAGCGCCTTGCGATCACCTTGTGGTCGACGCTCGACAGAGCGCCGATGATGCCGGGCGGCGTGCACCATGCCCGCGCCAGCCAGCGGTGCAGGCTGGCGTCGTCCATGCCGGCATCACGCGGTCCGTCATGCTCGGGAGCAACGTCGCCTTGGGTGGCGGTCCCCCGTTGCGGCAGGTCGCGTTCGCTCGTTAGATCCGCGCTGCTCATTTCAGGCCCTCGAGATAGGCGACGATGGCGTTGAGTTCGTCGCCGTTGAGCTCCACCACCGGCATGTGGGAGCCGGGCTTCACGCCTTGCGGATCCGCTATCCAGGCCGCCAGATTGCCGCGGCTCATCATCAAGGTACCGGCAGCGATGGTTTGCCGGCTGGCCACATGCGTGAGATCAGGCGCGACGGTTCCTCCCGCTGGAGTGCCGCCGATCCTGTGGCACATCACGCAGGGGCGCTTGAGGAACAGGTCCGCGCCATTTTTGGCCTCCCCATTCGTCGGGGGCCCAGCCGGCTGCAACTGGTCGTTCCACCAGGCGTCGAACTTTGCCCGCGGCTCGGCGATGATGAAGGTGCCCATATTAGCATGCTGCGCACCGCAGAACTCGGCGCACTGGCCGCGATAGACGCCGGGCTTGTCGGCCCTGATATCAAGTACATTGATATGACCGGGGATGAGGTCGAGCTTGCCGGCCAAACTCGGGATCCAGAACGAGTGGATAACATCGGTCGAGGTCAGCAGAAGCCGCACGGGCTCCCCGGCGGGAATGTGGATCTCGTTAGCCGTGGTCAGGATGCGGCTCGGCGTGGCATCTTCGTAGCGCACCTCCCACCACCATTGGTGGCCGGTAACGCGAATGGTGAGCGCAGCGTCCGAGCCGATCGCCGCTAGCGTCCTGTTGGCGAAGAAGCTCAGCAAGGTCAGCCCGACCACGATCGCGGCAGTCAGCCCGACGGCGATCACGACGACCCGCAACTTGCGATGGTCGGCGCCTGCGTCGAGCGCGAGCGGCTCGGAACGTGTGCGAGGCCGCATCAACAGCGGCGCGGCAAGCGCGATCATCACCAGGACCCAGATCACTGCGCAAAGCGCGGTGAAAAACCAAATGAGCCATGCCAGCTCACTGGCAGCGGGACCTTTCGGATCGAGCGCTGATTGCCATCCCGAGCATCCCTGCAGAAACAAGACGCAGGTCGTGCCGAACCCGGTCGACGCAAGGCGTTTCACGGTGATTTCCCCAGTGTGGCGGCGTCCGGCAGGCGGTTTTCCGACGGATGTGGCATCATGTCGTCATTGCGCTGCGGGGCGGCGGACGAGGGCGCATTGCCGCTCAGCGAGCGGACAAAGGCGGCAAGCTCCCAAATCTGGTCATCGGGGATCTTGTCGCGGAAGCTCGGCATGCCTTTTGGCCGACCATCGCGGATCGTAGCGTGGATGCTTTCGATCGAGCTGCCGTAAAGCCACTTCTGGTCCATCAAAGCCGGCCCCATGCCGCCGCCGCCATTGGCATGACAGCCTGAACAGTTGAACCAGCTGAACAGCCGCTTGCCTTCGCTGAGGTGGAAGGCGTTGGCCTCGAAACTCGCCGCCTTGTTATCGCTGGCGGAAGCCCGCTGTCCGCCGGGTTCCAATGTCGTCACAGGCGCCGGCTGCTCGCCCGATCCGAGCGAATTTTGCGGGCGCGTGTCCCGCTCCTCGCGCTGGCATGCCGCAAGCGTCAGGAGCGCAAACAGGAGCATGGCGGCGCCCGGCCTCATCGCACTGGACTCCCCGAGCCGTCGAGCCGCGGCACGCCATATTGCGACAGCAATGCGTCGATCTCGGCCTTGTGCCTGGCCAGCGCGCTATTCACATCGCCACGTAGCACATCGTCCTCGCGCCTAACGCCCATCGAGATGTCGTAGATCATGGGCAACTGCGGTCCGTCGATGCGAGGGGTGACCGGCGTGATGCGCAGCGGCACTTTCTGCTTCTGGGCGAAGTAGCCGGCGAGCGGGCCCCAGACGACGGCAAGATCGATCTCGCCGGTCGCCACCGCTTCAACGATGCGCGCTGGGGGGTTGGGTGCGGAGTAGTCGCCATAGACCGGGTAGCCGACGAGGTGCCCGACGATGCCACGGCGGCCAAGCGCCTGAACGGGGGGCGAATTGGCCCCGTCGTCGCCGATGAGTTGCACGCCGATCCGCATAGCGCGCAGTTGCGGATCGTTGAAGGACGCCACATCCGGACCGTCCTGGCGGGTGACGAAAACATAGGATGAGCGATAATAGGGTGTGGTGGTGCGCAGCATTTCGAGGTTGGCAGGCGTGCCTGGTACGAGATCGCAAAGGCCGGCTTTCAGCGTGTTGCGCACGAAGCCGCGGCGCTGCGCCCACCAGGTGTAGGTCAGCTTGGCACCGAGATCGGCGGCCACGATCTCAACAATCCTGTTCTCGAAACCCTGACCGGCCGCGTTGGAAAATGGCATGTTGTTCGGATCAGCGCAGACCCTCAGTTCACGGGCATTGGCTCCCACCGGCAAGAACAGCAAGGCGAGCGCGGCCATGCCGAGCGCCATGCGCGCGGCCCAGTGTTCAGGGCAGCCGGAACACATAAAGCGTGCCTCCCGCCGTTGTGGCCTCCTTGAGGTCCTTCATCGCGTTGACGAAACCGAGCGCGGCGGTGGCGTCGCGCGGATCGAGATCGCCCGATACGATCGCGCCGGCCCAGCCGCCGACACCCGACAGGATCGCTACATATTGACGTCCGTCGGGACCGCGATATGTGATGGGCTGGCCAATGATGCCGGACGCAGTCTTGAACTGCCAAAGCAGATCGCCAGTCTTGGCGCTGACCGCCTTGAACCAACCTTCCATTGTCCCGTAGAAGACGACATCGCCGGCCGTCACGACCGCGCCGCTCCACACCGGGAAGTTCTCCTTGAGGCTCCAGGCGGGCTTCTGCGCAGCGATGTCCCAGGCGGTGAAGGCGCCCCGGTTGCCACCGGGCCCAGGGATCATGCGCACGTTCATGCCGACATAGGGGGTGCCGGCGATGTAGTTCACCTCGACGCCTTCTTCGTCCATGCACAGATTGTTATGCGGAATATAGAGCAGCCCGGTCTTCGGCGAGAAGGCGGAAGGCTGCCAGTCCTTGAGCCCCGACGCGGTTGGGCAGATGTCGCGGACGACTTTGCCGGTCCCGGTCTTCTTGTCCGGGTTTTCGATCAGACGTCCGCTCTTGAGATCGACACCCTTGCTGGAATTGACAGGGCCGAAAGGTTTCGCGGACAGCACTTCGCCCGTGGTCCGGTCGAGGATGTAGAGGTAGCCGTTGCGTTCAGGCCGGACCAGCACCTTGCGCGGCTTGCCCTGCCAGTTCATGTCGAGCAGGACCTGCTCGTTGATCCCATCATAGTCGTGGAGGTCGTGCGGGCTCCACTGATAGAACCATTTCGCCGCGCCGGTATCGGGATCGCGGGCGAAGATGCCTGACGTCCATTTGTTGTCACCGGGCCGCAGATCGGGGTTCCACGGTCCAGGATTGCCGGTGCCGTGGAAGATCAGGTTGAGATCCGGATCGTAGGAAATCCAGCCCCACATGTTGCCGCCGCCGATCTTCCAGGCTTCCGGCGGCCATGTTGTGACGCCAAGGTCCTTGCCCTTGTCCATGTCGTAGTGCGGCTTGAAGTCCGGGCCGATAAGCACTTCCTTGTCCGGCCCGGTGCCGTAGGCCGTCCAGACGACGTGACCGTCGCCGGCGTCGAGCGCCTTGACCCAGCCGCGGACGCCCATCTCGCCGCCTGAATTGCCGACCAGCACTTTGCCTTTCACCACCAAGGGCGCCATGGTGATGGTCTCGCCGATGTTGATGTTGCCGATATGGGCGTTCCAGATCGGCTGACCGGTGTTCGCGTCGAGCGCGATGGTGTGCCCGTCCAGTGTGTTGAAGAAGATGCGTCCGTTCGCGAAAGCGGCGCCGCGATTGACCACATCGCAACAGGCAACCCCTTGCGCCGCCGGCTCGGGATTGGGTTCGAACTTCCATTTCATCGGCGCACCCGGCTTGGTGAGATCAAGCGCGTAGACGATGTTGGGGAAGGGGCTCACGATGTACATCGTGCCGCCGACGACCAACGGCGCCGCTTCCTGGCCCTTATTGACGCCGGTCGAGAAGGTGAAGGCCACCTGCAGGTCCTTGGCGTTGCCTTCGTTGATTTCCGTGAGCTCGCTGTAGCGGGTCGACGCGTAGTTCTTGGCGGGCATCGTCCACTGCCCGTCGTCAGGTGGCGCAGCGGAAGGCGGCGGCGAGATCGCCGGCGTTGGCGGAGCTTCCGAAGCGGCCATCAGTAAGGGAGTGGAAGCCAGCAGCAGCATCGCAAAGATGCTCGCAAGACATTTTCTGGGTGCCGCCGAGCGGTTGGCGCATACCGCGACAACGCAGGGCGCGACAGGTTGGGCTGTTCGCTTCATTTCGGCGTCGAGCCTCCGACGCCAGAACCAAGTTCGGCCGCGACATCGGCCTCATGCCCGGCACAAAGCGGGTGGCCCCACCCGGAGGCGCTTTTGCCACCGGGATCGAGATCATAGATAATGGCATCCTTGCGATTGGGATTGACGCCCGCCGGAACTTTGTCGAGGCCGAGCGCCGCGCGAACGCGCCAGGCGACATTGTGGTCGGCGCAGGAGGAATCGCCACTGACGCCAAGTGCACCGACGACCGTTTTGCCGTCGTATAGAGCCAGGCCTCCGCCAAACACGACAATGCCGCCGATCGGCTTGCCTAGCAGCGGATCTTGGGCGCTACCGAAAGTCTTGGCATCCCCGGCATAGGCTGCCGCCTGGTTGACGGGATTGGTGGCCTGCAGACCGAACAGCGGCCCACCCGGCTGCACCCCTGCATAGAGGTTGGCGGTCGAGAGCGCCATGTTCGCCAAGCTGAGCCCATTGGCTGTATTCGCCTTCTCGGCGGCGATGAGCCGGCTGCCCGGCCATTGCGCATCGACGGCAGGTCCACTGAAGGCGACGGCGCAGACCGTCCCGTCGCGGGCGACAACGGCCGCCCATTCATTGGTCTCGAAGCCGCCATTCGCCGGGCCCCCGCTTGCCTTGACATTGGTCTTCAAGGCTGCGAGCAGCTTCTCGTGGTCGGCTGGGCACGGCGCTTGGGCTCGCGCAGGGTTTTGTGCCAGCCCGACAATCGTCAGGATCAAGAGGCACAGAGATGGTAAGGGAAACTGGCGACGGTCCATGGCTCCTCGAAACACCTTCTGCATGGGAGCTGATCCGCTCTTGGGCACCGAACGAACAAGGAGCTGCTTTGTTCCTGATGCGTGGAGCGACAGTGTTGCAGGCATTAGGCGCGCGAAGCAGCCGGGGCTGGCCTGCCCTTGAGTGGTCTGCCAATGCAGGTGCCCTCAGCGCTCTTGGTGAGAGCATATCTTTCCTCTTCTGCAGCCCGCCAGTGAACGGAAGAGCCGGCTTGACCGCCGGACTCTGATGATCGCAGCCAGGGAACAAGCAGAACTGCCCTGCGTTGGACAGCCAATGGAGCAGCTTCGATCAGATTTGGCCGCGATGGCTCAGCCTGGTTACTGGTTGGCCGTCGTGCTTTTGTTGATCCCTTACGCAGTGGGCGTTTTCTTGCTGGTCAGGACGTGCCATTGCCTTTGACTTGACCCGCCGGCCTTGAATTGTGAGCGCCAGGGCAACAGGTACAGCCCCGCTATTGACGGAATTCGGCGCAGTTTCGTGTTGGTGTTCGCGTGACGAGCTGTGTGGGGCCTTCGTGACGCGCTATCGGCACCTGATCCGAAGAGCCACCTCCAGTCTCTTGAGGAGTCTCTGTCACATCGTGCGGATTTGTCGAGGTAAGCTGCGTCCTGCTGGCGCTATGCCGCCTGTGCAGGCTCATTGAGGTCGAAATCGACAATCTGGCCTCGGCTGACCGCAGCTCTTGCAATGAGCGTGGCCAGTTCATAATCAGAAGCGAGGCAACCCCGGAAAACTGTGCGTATCGCGACGACGGCCGCCGATACCGAAAGCGGCCAAGGTTTGCCTCTCCTGCACTCAATATAGTGCTGGATAAGATAGTCCAGATCGCGGTGCTTTTGGCTCATCTCAGCCTCCTTTCCTCGCGAATGTACGGGAACAGAACTAGCCCGCACTTAGATTTGTTAATGGCTATAAATTTTTGCCCAGCCAAGGTGCTCGGCCACGGGCAAGCTCGATCCTCTGGTAGGAACCTCACATCTCTGCTGGCTTCCGGGTTGTGCCTTCAGCGCGACGTAATCGCCCCACTATTCAAGGAACGGCTGCCCTGCTCCAACAGACGTCGTCACCAGACGCGCCAGCCCCGACGGCAACTTTCGGACTGCACCGTGGGAACACAGCGTCGCTCTGCTGGTTTGGTCGCGAACGATGCCAGTGATCCGAAAGAGAATGTCAATGCCTTCTGCCACGGCCGCAACTGCTTGGAGCGCCTCTTCCAGCATCGGCTCCTATCTATGACCGATGGGCTCGCATCACTGGCAAAAGCGATCGGCCGCGGTAGTGCGATCCTGTTTGTCGGAGCGGGTGTGTCGATCAGCGTTGGGCTTCCATCCTGGGAAAAGCTGATCGAGCAGATGGCAAAAGAACTTGGGATCGATGAGGAATTTTCGATGCGGCGCGACCGTTTTCAAACTCTGGCCGAGTACTATCGGATTAGGCATGGCAGCATCGGACCACTGCGCAGCTGGATGGACAGGAACTGGTCGGTCGCCAGGGACCGCATTGAGACATCGGAGTTGCATCGCCTCATTGTGATGCTCAATTTCCCCATTATCTATACCACGAACTACGACCGGAACCTGGAACTGGCTTTCGAAATATACGGTCAGCGATACGTCAAAGTGGCCAATGCACGCGATGTAGCGCAAGCCCGGCAGGGGGTCACCCACATCGTGAAATTCCATGGCGACTTCGACGATGATTCGTCGCTTGTCCTGACCGAAACGGACTACCTCGATCGGCTTTCCTTTAATTCCCCACTCGATGTGCGGTTTCGTGCGGATGCCCTTGGTAGCACCATCCTCTTCATAGGCTATAGCCTTTCCGACCCGAATATCCGGTTGCTGTTGCACCGCCTTTGGCAAACCTGGCATCGATCCGGCTATGAAAAAGATCGCCCTCCCTCGTTCATCTTCATGGCCAGCCGAAACCCCGTGGAGGAGGCGGTGCTTGGACACTGGGGCATTTCGGCGGTCGTCGGCGAGGTCAATGATCCGCAGGCTGCCCTGGTGAACTTTCTCAGGCAGCTGGTGGAGGCGGTCGGGGAGGAGGCGAAATTTGGACGGGCGGACCCCGGTGGAACGATGTCCGCCCGGCAGACGAATGGAGCCACCGGCTCGGGGGGAAGTTAGGCGGGCCTCTTGAACGAGCCGCGAGAGGCAGAGAATTCCGTCTGAAATTTCAACATCAATTTCGGTCCGCAGCATCCACTAGGAGACACTCGGATATAGGTGCGGGCGTGATGTGCGCGGTGAATTGGTTCAGCCGCTTGCCAAGCTCAATATCGAAGGCTCTATGCTGTCTCGAGTGATGTCGACCGCCGCAAGGGTGACAGGCAGCTTAAACCGTCGTGGGCCAGCGCTGCCCGGATTCAAATAAAGCACGCCATCCACTGTCTCCATCCTCGGCACATGCGAGTGACCGGACACGATCAAGTCGATGCCCTGGGCAACCGGGTCGATCTGCAGCGTCTTGAGATCATGAAGCACGTAGATTGCTCGCCCGGCGAGGCGTACGAGCTCGGTTTCCGCGTATGGGAGCGCCCAGCCACCGGTGTCTACGTTTCCTCTGATCGCGGTAACCGGCGCGATACCGCGAAGCGCCGTGATGATCTCAGGGCGACCGATGTCTCCTCCATGAATGATGTGGTCGACCCCGGCCAGGCAACGCGCCGCCTCCGGCCTCAGCAAGCCGTGCGTGTCCGAGATGACGCCAATTCTGAATGTCATGGCCCTGCCACTAGTTCGACGGCGAAAGCATCAAACCGGCATTTCGTATCTGGCACTGGTTTTGCAGGATCAGGAGAGCTCCGAGGTCAAAGCCAGGCAACATTCAAACCATAATTGTCAAAAAGGTACGGCTCTCGTACACCCAGAAACTTGCGATTTTCGAACTAGGGCTTTGGTGGTGCGAAACGGCTATCCCACCGTCTTGCCGCCCTCCACCCGACCGGACCTGCGCGCCCCCAAATGTTAGCTGGCCAATTGCGGAACCTTTGGCAGCGCGCGACCTTTTCCATAGTCGAGACCAGAGGAGGAACGAGTGGCAAATCTTGGAAGACTTGCGATCGCTATGCTGGGAGTCCTGGCTTATCAAAACCGCGACAAGATCGCAGAGATGATCCGTGGGGCGGGAGAGCGCGATCCAAACAATCTGCAAGGTGGGATTTTGGACCAGGTGTCCAAGGGGGGTTCCGGTACAGCGCTCGGCGATCTTCTCGACCGTTTTAGAAATGCAGGCAGGCGCGAAAGTGGACTCTTGGGTTGGCACCCGGCCGAACGAGCCGATCGAGCCTCACGAGGTGGAAAGGGCCATTGACGTGCAGACGCTGGAAGCTCTTTCGAGGCAGACTGGCCTTTCGCGCGAGGAGCTGATTGCGAGGATCACCAGGGATCTGCCGGATGCCATTAACCAGATGACCCCAAACGGCAACCTGCCAGCTGATCACCAAACGAATGCCTCGGGCGAGCCGACGCTGCTCGATGACGTGCCTTTCCGGCCGACGCAAAGCTAATCAGAGATGGTGGAGGCGGACTTGAAAGGGCAGTGCGCTATCGAGGAGATCGGATCGAGCGAGCAAGGCCAGCCGCCAAGCTATGGACAAGCGAGCAGCCTATTGTGGATCGTCAGACTGCGAATGCAATTGCTGAGCTCGACTTGTTGGCCGTTCTGCTTGATTCACGATGGCGCCTCCCGGCAACGCCAATTCGGTTTGGATTGGATGCCTTAGTGGGCCTAGTGCCAGTACTAGGGGATGCAGCAACCGGTCGGAACCGACCTCATCGTTGATTGTTGATCCCTCAAACACAGTGAGGCTATCCGATGTTCAGCAATAATGAGACGCGCATTCTTGAGATTGGACTGTTCGCGGCTGTACCGATCTGTGTTGCTATCGCTGCGCTGGTCGCCCTCTTCACCTTGGCGCAACCGTGAAGGAGTACGCGACAGGAACCCCCTCATGAATCACATCCTCTTTCTGACGGCCGACTTCCTTTCGCGCCCACCTGGCTTTTATGTCATGGTTGTAGCGAGGTGCTGTGTACCGCGCTGGTGCCATTCGGCCTGACGAATGCAGTTACCTATGCCCGTCGGTAGCGGCCATCGTGATCACCGGAGTTGTGCTCATTCAAGGCTATCGGGACACCGCCGCCCTTCATGCCAAGCTCGATGAGATCGTCGTTTCGTTGAAAGAGACCAGAAACGATGTTGTCGGGTTAGAGCACGCCGAACCCGAGGAGATCCGGGCAAAGCGAGTGATGCTCGAAGAGGAAGCGACTCAATCGAACGTGCTGCCCCTATCCCGGGACGCGTCCAAGAAGGATCGAACTCGTTCATAGCAGCGTCGCGGTACATGGGCTAATGGCCTTCTCCGCTTTCGCGGGGCAGTCGCAATCGTCAGCGCCGTCAAAGTGACACGCTGCGCCGTCTCCAGCATTGAACGGCTAGCGCGGGAGGTTCGGTTAGAGTTTCAGCTTGGCCCTTAACGCATCGATGCGCTTGGATGCCTCGGCCTTACTAAGCCCTTGTTCGAAGCTCGCGGCGTCATCGGCCTGCTCACTCAGGGTCTTCAAGTATGAGGCTTGCGATGGCGTCATTGGATCGTCTCCACTAACCCATTCATCAGGGTCCTTGTCGATATTGGCTGAAACATCAGCATTGTCGTTTAGGTTCTGCATTTGAGGTCTCCTGTCTGAGCAGGAGAGAATGTCTCTGATCTCCTTTTGTTCCGTAAGGGAATTGTCACGAGCCGCGGTTCATCGACCCCCGTCGACAAGATTGCCAGCCCTGAGGGGCGCGCTGGATGGGCGGCGATCAATCCATGCATTCATAGACGGCCTCGGCAATTCCTACCCGCGCTTCCGCAAGCCTCATTGGCAGAGGGGTGCTCGGCCTGATTGGGGCCACGGAGACTTGCGATTTCACGCAACCAAGTCAGTTTGCCGGCATTAATATCAGGAACGCGCCGGAGGAGGTCTATGCTACACTATAGCGTGCCCCGGGAATTTGAGATCGGTGACGAGGTCACCTTGACGGGTACGGTTAGCACGATGCTGCCTAGCGGACGCGCCAAAGTAAACATTCCATCGTATGACCGACCCTATTCGGTTGACCCTCCACCTAAAACCCGCGCTGGAGATAAGGTCGTTCTTGTTGGAGACATCATCCGCATCGATCGCAAAGCCGACAAGTTGACGGTGCGGACTGACTGCGGCGGCGTGATCACCGTCGGACGCTCGGCGATTACCAGGCTGAGAAAGCACCGGTCTTCACCCCCCTGACGCTCACCGCCGGAGCGCGCCCACAATGGTCTGCGGCGCAACTCGACAGGTGGTTAACAGTGAGCGGCGCTTCTGCCGAACCGGTGAACGCGTGGTCGGCATGCCGTGAAGGCGGGATATCGGAATGGGGAGGAAGTTGACAGCATTTGCGGTCATGGTCGATGCTGTCGCCAACCTCGTCTATGCGAGACGCTCACTAAGATCGCCATTTCTGAATCGGTACAGCCCGTCGCCCCAATCAGCGACGGGCCTACCCGCACTTTGGTCAGTTATAGACCTTGATGATCTTGCGGGTGCCCGGGTCCACGAGAACTGTCCGGTTGTGGACCACGACATAGCGGTACTTGACGTTGGGAACTTCGCGAAGCTCGACGGTGTCGGGAAGCGCGGCGCCGACGCTGAGTTCGACCCCGGGGACTTCCACGGACGCGAGGGGCTGCTTGTGCACGTACTCCTGAATGACCGTGTCCTGTTCAGGCGCGATAACGACGTCCTGGGCTGCAGCGATGCCGACACCGGCAAGGAGCAGAAACGAAGCAGCGGCGGCGGTGAAATGCATTCTCATGTGACAGCCTTCCTGTGAGCTCGGGCATAATCGCCCTGGACCGAACGTGTCCGAATCCGAAACGTTCCGAGCCCGTACCTAGGTCCGATTTGCATCCCGGACTTTGGGCTTGGAATGATGCTGAAAAGGTCTGCGTTCAGCAAAATCGAGGAACCGTCACATGACCGGCGCCGTTGACCGCCGCAAATTTGAAGAAAGCGTCATGGAAAAAAGTATTGGCCAGGCACGCTGGTTGCTGGCACCGGTCTTCGCGATGGCGATTACTCTCCTGGCAATCGGCGTAGCTCTTGGATGACGAGGGCGGCCAACGGGATCCGCGCAGCTATGTCCCTTCCTGCGCCGGATAGGGCTCGCCCGCTGCTCGCAAGTGTGGCGTGCGAGCCCTCTAACCAGCACTCATCGAGGCGACCAACACGATTTCTGGAGGGTGGCTTACTTCGACCCGGAAACCGCTCCGTGCGGTTGAGCGCGGCATCGGATGAGCACGGGCCTGACTCTTTGTACGCGAACTTCGCTTGGTACATCATAGGTTAGCGACACATCGTGCGCTGTGCCGCATAAAACGCGAGGGCAGCGGGCAATGCTCCGCTGCTTGGGAGACCATCGCACTCTCGCTCGTTTGGAGACGCTTGATGCTTGACCGACCCATTCGCACGGACACCTTCTACCCCAATGATCTGGATACGCTCCGTGCGGTCTTCGACGCGATGTGCCAGGAGTTTGACGTTCTCCCGGACACCGCGGCAGCACATTTTATCGCGAGAGAGCTGATCAGGCTTTTCCAGACCGGGATGACGGAACCGGCCATGCTGATGATTGCCGTGCGCGCGCGTTGGCAGGGCGATTGGAAAACGGAAGACAGCAACGCTGCCTGACGTTGACGGTCAGGTGCGCACAATCGCTCTGAAGCCCGGATTTCTCAATAGCCGGGCCGCCAGTCAAGTTCGATCCAGGCTGGCGCGTGATCGCTTGGCTTGTCGTGTCGTGCTGGAACATCGAACAATCCAGATAGTTCACCACTAATGGAACAATCCAGGCATGACAGCCACGCCAGTCACCCGAACGCCGAGGCCGAAGATGTGCTGATCGTCGGAGGCGGGCCCGGGGGACTGACCGCGGCCCAGTATCTTGCCCGCTTCCGCCATCGCGTGCTGGTGGTCGATGCCGGCGATCCCCGTGCCGCCCTGATCCCGAGGAGCCATAATTGTCCGGGCTTTCCAGAAGGGATAAGTGGCCCCGATCTTCTGGATCGGCTCCGACGTCACGCGAGCTTGTACGGAGCAACCGTGATGCAGGGGCAAGTCTTTTCGCTGGCCTCTGGCGACGGAGGCTTTGACGCTGAGACCTCGATCGGCACAATCCGGGCGCGTAAGGTCTTCCTGTCGACCGGAATTATCGACACGACACCCGTCTTGCCTCGCATGGCGGAGGCAATTGCCGCAGGTGTCGTTCGGCTTTGCCCGGTGTGCGACGCATACGAGGTTATCGACCGGAAGATAGCGGTCGTCGGGCAGGGCGACAGAGCCTTGCACGAGGCCATTTTCCTTAGCCGATTCACGCCACACGTAACGATGCTGGGGACCCACGCATCGGACTTTTCAACCAGCACGCGCCGCGCGGCCGGCGAAAGAGGGATACTCATCCGTCACACTCTCGACAAGCTCAGCCAGGCTGCTGACGGGTGTGCGGCGATTTTGCAAGACGGAACGACATGCCGCTTCGATGCAGTCTATGCGGCATTGGGCTGCAAGGTGCGCTCCCAACTCGCCCTGGGCCTCGGCGCGAGATGTTGCGCGGAGGGCTACATCACGGTCGATGAGCACCAGCAGTCGTCCGTCGACGGCATGTACGCGATCGGTGACGTTGTAAAAGCGTTGAACCAGATAGCCGTCGCGTTTGGACAGGCTGCCATTGCCGCGTCTCATGCCCACAGAGAGCTTACCGCCTGAGCCGTTTTCAGCCGGCTACAAAGCATTGTCTTTGTCTGGCGGAACAAGCTGTCGTCCCGAAGGTTCGACACGGCGGGCAACCGAGCAAGACACTTCCTGGCAGGCATTGGCATGGCGTTCGACAGAGATGGACCGAAGCTCTCGACCGTGCTGCTTGTCGCCGCGTTGGCGGCACTTGCCGGATACAACCACGTCCGCGCCAAGCGTGCGCTTGCCGGCCGGGCGCAGGGGCGTGTGCTGGAGATTGACGGTATACGCTTGCATTTTCTCGAAGCCGGCACTGGCATGCCGCTCATTCTGTTGCATGGAAACGGATCCATGGCGCAGGATTTCAAGTCGAGTGGCATCTTCGATCAGGCGGCAAAGACCTATCGGGTGCTCGCATTTGATCGACCGGGCTTCGGGCGAAGCACACGGGCGCGGGGCCGGCGGTGGTCTGCCCGCGACCAAGCCGATCTCATACATGCCGCCGCCGGCAGGCTGGGCATCGACAAATATCTGGTGCTTGGGCATTCGTGGGGCGCTTGGATAGCCCTCGAACTGGCGCGCAGGCATTCTCCTTCGATTGCCGGTATCGTGCTGGTTTCCGGCTATTATTATCCGCCCCCGCGGCTTGATCTTGCACTGGCCGCACTTCCGGCTTTGCCGGTCGCCGGCACAGCGTTTCGCCACACCTTGCTGCCGCCGCTTGTGAGGCTTGCCTGGCCGTGGGCGATGCAGAAGATCTTTCACCCGGCGGTTGTCGCTGCCGACTTCGCCGCTCGCGCAAAAGAGGTCGCCAGCCGCCCCTCCCAACTGCGCGCCGTGTGCTCGGAGTCGGCATCGATGCTGGCCGCGGCCCTGCTGACGAAGGCCAGCTACAGGGATATTGCCGTGCCGACCGGCATCGTGGCCGCCTCTGGAGACCGGTTGTTCGACGCGGAGCAGGAAGCACGACGCCTGCATGCGGAGGTCAGCGGGTCCCTCCTCAACGTCGTTGCGGGCGCCGGCCATATGGTTCACCAGAGCGCCCCTCAGGCGGTGGTGGCCATGGTCCACGCGATTGCAGGACTGCACTCCTCGTTTCAAGGGGCCGTCGGCCGCGACCTAGGCCAGCCGACAAGTTCGGTCTCGCCCGAGGTACCAGCCGGCGATGAGGGCCAGCAGATGATATCCCCGCCAAACCGGGCTTTAAAGAAATGAACGATCAACATCCCGCCGACATACAGTCGGTCCTTCACCAGAACATCCAGGCCCTGATCGACCACAGGCGACAGCAGGAGGAGGACCAAAGCCTTCAGGCGCGAATTGCTGGCGCCGTTTCGCGCTTCGCGGGAAGTATGGCCTTTGTCTATTTGCATCTCGCAATTCTCGTCGCCTGGATTCTTGCCAACCTTGACGCGATACCCGCCATCCCAGCATGGGACCCAACTTTTGTGATCCTGGCCATGGTCGCCTCGGTCGAGGCAATCTTCCTGTCCACTTTCGTGCTGATCAACCAAAACAGAATGGCCGAACACAGCGAGCGCCGAGCGGAACTGGACCTCCAGATCAGCCTTCTCAACGAGCACGAAACCACGCGGCTCATCGAAATGGTGGCCGCCTTGACAGGCCGTCTGAATGTCTCGACGCCGGCCGATGAGGAGCTGCCGCAACTGGCCGAGAATGTCGATCCCCGGCAGGTGATGACGCAAATCCAGCAAGCTTCCGCAGATCAGGAGAAATCTTGAGCAAACAAGATGCACACGTCGAACGGGCCGCCGCCGAGACTGAAGGAGCTTACCCCGAGGAACATTTACCGCTGCTCAATGTTTGGTTGCAGGCCTACAATCCTCCCTCATTGTCTTGGCCTCAAGGCTGTCAAAGCAGCTTCGGCCCGTCTCGGTTTTGTCCGAGGCGGGCCTTCATCACTACGCTTGGATGTCGCGGTGGCGTAACGCTTCGGAGTCACCCACCGCCGATGGGTATCAGACGGAACCAAGTTGACGCCGAGGTAGCGGTGGGCGACCTGGGGATATTCCGGTGAACGATGGCGCCGTTCTGATCGTCGAAGATGAGCCGATGATACTGCTCGACCTCGAGTCAGGGTTGGAGGAGGCTTGGTTCTAGTTCGTCGGCGGTCGAAATGCTGCCCCGGCGCTGGCGGCCTTCGACCCGATCCCAAGGCCGCGTTCACCGACATCGCCTGGGGCCGGGACAATCGGAGGTCGCTCGGCTTGCGGAGGTCCAACCCGACCATTCCAGTTGTATATGTAAGTGGCGACAGTCTTCTTTCTACCCGGATCACAACCGCCGTTTCTCAACTTTAAAATGCACAGCAAACCCCGTCGTTTTTCGTTTTTCCTCCTTCCATGAAACCTCCAGAACATTCTTTCCCGTTCAGCGTTAGGCCGCGCCGGAGAATGCTTGTTTACGATTTCTTGTTTCTTCGGCGTCGGAGCTGGCACACCAGCTTGAGGCCACGTCGGCCCTTCCGGAGGCGGGCCACGCGGGAGTTGAGATGCGATGCATAGGGACGCCTATACCCCATCAGAACTTGCCGTACTGAGCCGCGTCCTGGCCCGCAGCAATATCAAAAACGAAACCGAAACCGAGAGAGAACGGCGCGCATCGCGCATTCTTGCTTATTATCAAGCCGGGATTACGGACGAGAACGAACGTGAACAGTTTTCTCGGCAGCCGCTGGGAAGGTGACGACTAATCTTCCGTCTTCAGAGCTTCCGCCTCGTCTCTGAGCTTCGGCCAATCGGCCCCATGCCTGCGAAGAAGCCTTCGCGCCTGCTTGGGATCGATCTCCGTGAGCTCAACCAGGTGTTCAACCTCAAGTTCCTGGCCTTTTGCCGCTCGGCCCGCTTCTTTTGCTGCTCGTTGCATTGCACTATCCGCTGCTGAGATAAACTAGCGATTACTGCAAGTTGCAGTTCCGGGGGCTCCGAGAAAAATACTCCCCCGCGACCGGGTGCCTGTCGGAATTTCCCTCGTGCGAGCAAGCATGCACTCATTCATCGACCCTGCGGTCAAGTTCTCGAGCAATGACCGATGTTCGCGGGGCATATCCGCATCTGTCGGCAGATCCAGCAACTGCCGAAGCTGGCGACGGCTGGCGTCCGAGGAAATCCATTGACGTATGAGACGGGCTATGGCCCTCTGTTGGGCCTTGCCGATTTCTTCCATGTTGGGAACCCAAGGCTTATCCTTGGTCGAACTCGGCGGCTCCCTGATGGTTCCCTGGCTGAATATCAAACTGCGGTTGAGCAATCGGCGACCTGGGTAAAGGACGGCTGTCTGACAGCCCTCAACTTTCTCTAGGGCGTGACGATTAATTACCTGAGCGAGATAGCGATAGCGGCAAGTTTGACAAAGCCCATGAAGTTGGCGAGCAACTTGTCGTATCGTGTTGCGACGCGGCGGACACCTGCTAATGATAAGCCGCCAGGACAGGTAGAGGGCTGTATCTGCTCCGGAAGGCCCGGACCTGACGCGTTGAGCTTGCGACGGTGCTCAGCCATTAGACGGATCCTCCACCGACGGAACCTCTTTCTTGTTGGTCTGATCTGGCGAGATGAAGGTCCAGGAAGCGATTGTCATGTCTTGCTCCAAGCTGATATAGGGCCCCGTGAGCTGACAAGTCCTGCGTGCGAAGCATAGACCCAATTAATCGCTCACCGACTTTGATGCACTTACATAGATTAAAGCGCCCGCCCACTTGCGCCGATCTACTCCGTGATCAAGCCCGAACCATCTTCCCGGCTTCCCGTCCGATGGGCATGGTTAGCTTGTGGGCAGGGCCTGATCCGGCAGGCGGCAAACTAAAGCAACTTTGTTCGTGGCGCCGTTGCCACGTTCCTGTTGCAGAGATTTTCGGGAGCAACCGGATGCCGTCGCAAGGGCGCAGCCGCCGGCGTGAAAACCGTACGAATTCATCTCATCATTTTGATATCAAGTGATAGACTTAGTCGCAGGACTTTTTCCCCATTCTCATCACGCACCTCGACAAACAATTGCTGCCCGTCGATGCTTTTCAGTTCGTCTCTCGAGAGGTCGACGAGGCCCTCGAATCCGACACGGCGCACCTCTTCGATACCAGCGCACTCCACACCTATCTCATCCTGCAAGACCAGATCGCGATCACCGCTGTCAAAGAAAAATCGTGCCATCGAAGAGTTCCCGTCACCACTAATCTGCGGGGTTCTTTTGGTGCAGGTAGGTTGTGTCGAAATCTCCTGCCCGCTTGAGGCCGGCCCAGTCGCGAGCATGCACTCTCGATCCTGTGGTGGCGATGAGGCCTTCACGTCGTAGTTCCTGAAGCATTCGGTTGACATGGACCGTTGACAAACCCAATGCATCGCCAAGTGCGGCCTGAGTTATGGGAATATCCGCAACGTGATCCTCAATGCGCCCCACCGATCGCATGCGACATATCAGTTCGCATAAAATGTGAGCCATGCGGGTATAAGCCTCCCGTCTCCGCACATTGGTGACCCACTCCCTGTATATTGCGGCGTCGATTAGCGTCGACCGCCAGAAGGCCGTGGCGATGCGGGGGTGTTGGTCGCAAATGCTGCGCAGAGCGTCGTGTCGCATGAAGCCCACTCGGGCCGGCGCTACCGAACTTTTATTCACGCCAAAAGTTCCGGCTGGCGGTGACAGTTCGGAACCGCGAGCGTCGCGCGGCATCAACGGCTCTGTTCGAATGCATGAAGCCGGGCAGGCGACTTCGAGAGGATATTACCCCTGCCGGACACCGCCCAGCTTTACGCACGTTCCGGCAGGCGATGCGTATTGGCATCGCCGCTCGATAAACCGCACGCCCTGCCACTGCCTGCCACACTTTAATCCGCGCCAGAGGAACGGGGTCGCCCCCTTGACGTTCCCCACCGTTGGCAAGGTGAGATCTCAGTGAACAGACCTATTTCGAGGACTGAAATTATCGAACAACTCGATCATCCCTCAAACGACAGGGAGGTCGCGAGAGAACAGGGCGTCTCGCCTTCTGCGGCAATTGCGGCGGCGCTGGCCGACTCGCTGGAGGACGGTCCGAACAAGCATATTATCCATATATCCGCCTCGGAACGCAGTGCCGAAGAGATCGCTGGAGCTTTGCGTCAGTTTCTGCCAGGCGCAGACATCATCTTCCTGCCCTCCTGGGACTGCCTGCCCTACGACAGGGTATGGCCGACACGCGCCAATATGGGGCGGAGGCTTCGCGCGCTGCATGAGATCGCAGGCGAGCCCAAACGCCCGCGCGTCGTGGTTCTGTCGATCGAGACCGCTCTCCAGCGGGTGCCGCCCGCACCAGTCATTGCTTGGGGCTTCACAATTCTGGAACTCGGACAAATGTTCGACCCGCACGACTTCCGAACGAAAGCCGAGGCGGTGGGATACGCCGTCGACGAGAGGGTGGACGAACCCGGCGAGATAGCCTTTCGGGGCGACCTGATGGATATCTTCCCTGCTGGCGCCGATCACCCGGTCCGTCTTGTCCTCGGTCCAGATAGCTGCATCCGAGAACTCAAGATCTACGATCCCGTCACCCAGCTTAGCGAACATTCGCGAGAGTCGATCACTGTTGGACCGGCATCCGAGCTGATGTTCGCAACAGCTGATCATTCCGAGTTGGCACCAATGCGAACGACACCGATGGAAGAACGCCTGATCGCGTTGTATGGCAGTATGCCGTCGGTCTTCGATGTGGCATCCGGCGCCTCAATCTCCTTGCCAGAAGGGCTCGAAGGCCCGCCGCTCGACCGCTTCCTGGATCTGATCGAAGATGCACGTCGTGCCAGGCAAGAGGTTGCCGAACCCGCAACACCATTGCCTGAACAGTTTTACCTGTCGCGCGAGGAATGGGATGTCGCGGTTCGTAAACGCCGCCGCACGAGTCCTACCGTCTCGGCCACCCGAGTTCCCAAATTCGTTCGGCGGGCGCGATCCCGAGATCAGTTCGCCGAGTTTGTGGAAAGGCAGACGAGGTCGGGTGTCACTGTGGTGTTCGCCGGCGAAGCCTCTGAACTGCAGCGAGCGGATCGTCTGCTCGATCGGAGGCTTGGCCGGCGAATGGGGGAGGCGGAGGACTGGCCGCAAATCCGTTCGGCCGCAAGGGGCTCTCTTCTCAAGGCCGAATTCATTGTCGACGAAGGGTTTGTCGACGAGCAATCCCGTATCGCGCTGGTGGCTGCGACCGATCTTTTTGGCCGGGCTTTGAAGGCAAACGGCGGCGCCGCCACCAGTATGCTCGACCCCGAGTTGCGCATTGGCGACGTCGTCGTCCATGAGGATCATGGCCTGGCCATTCTGGTGGCGGTCGAACAGGTCGACTTGGCCGGCCAGCCACAGGATGTCGTCAGGCTGGAATATCATGGGGGGGCGTCGTTGCTGGTTCCGGTCGATGAATTTGGGCGGATTTGGCGCTACGGCTCGGAACCCGATGCCGTGTCGCTCGATCGCTTGAACAGCGACGGGTGGCTCAGCCGACGCAAGGCTGCGCTGCGCGACATCGACAGGCTTGCCAAGCGCTTGACGGGCCTTGCCAAAGCCAGGTCCAGCCAGCCTGCCGAGATCATGAAATGCTCGCGCGCGGATCTCGCCCGGTTTGCGGCGAAGTTTCCCTATACCGAGACTCCCGACCAGGCCGCCGCCATTCGCGATGTGCTCGACGACCTCTCGTCAGGGAGAACAATGAACCGGCTTGTCTGCGGCGACGTCGGCTTCGGCAAGACAGAGGTGGCCCTGCGTGCCTGCGCTGCCGCTGCCCTGTGCGGGAAGCAGGTTGCGGTCATAGCCCCGACAACCGTGTTGGCACGCCAGCATTATGAGACGTTCAGCCGCCGGTTTGCCGGGACAGGCCTCGATGTCGCCCACCTCTCGAGAATGGTTGGCGGGGCGGAGGCGAGAACGGTCAAAGAGCGGCTGCGGAGCGGTCGGGTCGCGGTGGTTGTGGGTACGCAAGCCCTGGCGGCCAAGAGCGTCACCTTCGCCAATCTGGGACTGCTGGTGATCGACGAGGAGCACCGGTTCGGTGTCAAGCTGAAGCAGGCGCTGCGGAACATGGCGCCCCGCCTTCATACGCTGAGCATGAGCGCCACGCCGATACCGCGCACGCTGCAATCAGCGATGTCAGGCATCCAGGAAGTCAGCGTCCTCAACTCTCCGCCTGCCAAAAGGCGTCCCGTCCGCACGATTCTGGAGCCCTTCGATCCAGCTTCGGTTAGAGCCGCCCTTTTGCGCGAATTTCGCCGCGGCGGACAGAGCTTCCTGGTGGTTCCACGCATCGAGGACATCGACCCGGTTGGCGAGCAGCTAAACAGATTGGTGCCGGAACTCGCGGTTGTGACGGCCCATGGAGAAATGAAAGGGACACGGTTGGACGAAATCATGGTCGGATTCGCTGACGGTGAAGGCGACATCCTTTTGAGCACCGACATCATCGAGAGCGGCCTCGACGTACCGCGGGCCAACACCATCCTGATCTGGCGGGCGGACAGGTTCGGTCTGGCACAATTGCACCAGCTTCGCGGCCGGGTCGGAAGGGGAGCGGCGCAGGCTATTGCCTTTCTTCTTACCGAGCCTAGCGTCGAGCTGGCCGAAGGCACAAGAGCTCGACTTTCGACCATGATTGCGCTCGATCGGCTTGGCTCCGGCCTGGCGATCAGTCAAAGAGACCTCGACCTGCGCGGGGCAGGAGACCTCTTCGGCGAAGATCAAGCCGGGCACATGAAGCTGATCGGAGCGGGGCTTTATCAGCATCTGCTGGAGCGGGCGGTCTCGCTGGCTGGGGGAGGGGCCGATCCAGACAAGCATCTTGCCGATATCAAAGGCGCCGCAAATGGGGCCTTTCCCGCAAGCTACGTCAACGAGCCCACAGTGCGCGTTGGCCTTTATGCGAGGCTGTCTCACATGACTTCCGAGACGGATCTCGACGCGTTCGGCGAAGAGCTCGAGGACCGCTTTGGAGATATGCCCGGTCCAGCAGCGGATTTACTGGAACTGACCAGGTTGCGCATAGGCGCGGCGGAACTGGGCATCAGCAAAGTCGACGTGGGACCCGAAGCCATCGCAATCACCTTCCGCAAGAAAACGGTGGCATCCGAATGGCGCTTTAAAAACGCACAGAGCTTCGAGTTCCGCAACGGCCGGCTGATTTTCAGGCCGTCGATCCCGCCCCGCGGCTCAGGCGTCGATGCCGTCCGCTCCCTAGTTGGAGCCTTGCGTGCGGCCAGGTCCAGCCGGCCCAGTGCGTGATGGGTTCGCTTGGATCACCGGTTCCAGATCATGGGGAAAGTTCGGCGCTGCGACGGGCAGTTCGTCAGTTGGCGTTCTTTCCCTTTGAGTCACAACCGGAAGCATTTCAGCGACCTCGATGAGGATATCCTTCAGGAAGTGATTGATGTGGACGCCCATCAGCTGCGTGCCTGTTGTCTCCGATGGCCTTCCAACTTACTGCCGCAAACTATGTTCCCGCCCTGAAAAGCAGGACGCGCTCTTCTGTAAGGTCGACCTTCCAGGCAAATGAAATCCTGGCGAGCGCGCGTCCGGCGCGCGGGCAGTTCGCTCAAGGTTTTGCTCCTGCTGAAGGGCCGTCATCGACGAGGAGGCCGTCAGCGTCGCCTTCCGGGGCTACACGCCGCTGCCGCTCGACGACTGCCTCTATGCTCTGCAGCCACGATCCCGCATCTGACACGGTTTTCATGGCACCGCTGCCTCCAGCTGCGGGCTGCCTGCCGACGCCATTACGAGCCTGCCTGCGCGCGCGCTCGAGCCGAAGACGCGGGCGATCGGAATGGGAATATTCTAAACGGCTTTCTATGCTGAAAGCCCGGTTGGGTCCGCGATCGGCGGAAAGCTTTCCACGTCGCTCGGCTCCGCGAGCGCGGCGCTCGACTTCGGCGCCGTCATGCTCCTGGTTTGCCCAGCAATTCTGTGGGTCTTCCACCGTATCTTTGCTGGCCAAAATCGCCCGGCACTTCCCTAGGGGCGGCCGGTGCCAAAGCCACAGCCAACCTACTGCTGCTGTGCGCCGCCGCTCTGTGGAGGTTCGGGAACGTGGCGCAACGACGGTGCTCGATCATCTCGATGCGCTGAACGCCGTCGGCCTCCGCTGCCTAGTCAAAGGGCTACTCGTGCAGCCCTTTGACCTGATCGAACGGCCGCTACGTGCCGGCGGGCGCTCACTTTTCCAGCATTGCCCGGTGGTCGTGCTGTTTGCCGTCTCCATCCTGCTGCAGCAGTTCTGCTCTCTTCGCCACCGTCACCAATGCTTTCTTGCAATGGGGTGACGCAGCTATGGGCGAACCTTACGGCGCCGACGCTCTCTTGCCTCAATGCTTGGCGGCGAGCTTCATTTCGGCAGCCCTGCCGTCTCAGATGGATCCTCATCGATCAGATTCGTAACTAGCGGACCCTACCTAGCCGCGCCTGGCGAGGCTCCCCAGCGACCAACGCAGTGGGAGGATCGACCCTGCAGACCAAATGAACACGAGACACGCGTCACATCACTTCCGATCCACCAATCGGCCGATATGCTCTAGAGACGTCAGTTTGTTCATCAGGCCAACCTTGGAAAGCCTGGGCGCTTGGTCGAGACGCGGCCGATATTTCGGTCGCTGGGGTGAGAGCGGGTTGACGTTCGAACCGAGCGTTTCCTCAAGCGTTCGGGCAATGCCGTCGGCGCCAAGCAGAAGCATCGGCAGTCGGTAGGCCTCGGCCCAGGCACGCCAGTCGGCGGCAACAAGTTCGAGGTCGTCGGACACCAGCAGCGGCACCGTCAGCATCGGATCATTCTGCAGAAGCTTGAGCTCCGCTGTGAATTTTTCATCCGGATCCTCCATCGCGCAGGCGGCCACGCCGCGGAAAGTCTTGGCGGGAAGGGCAATGATTGCCGGCACGCTGCTTGAATCCTGCGTGCGGCGGACCACCACACCACGTTGGTTGAGGGTGAAGGTCACCTCGCCATAGTTGTCGCGCGTGGTATAGCTCACCATCTCCGGCAGGCGCGATGGGTCGAGACGCCTGTTGCGGCCGGTCCAGGAACTCGTCTCCGGTTCAGTATGAGCCCGCTTACCATCGTCCATCATTGGCACCTGGAGAAAGAACGGGCCTGAAGCAAAGCACGCAAGCAATGCCCCGAGTGGAGCCCAATCCTCTGCGGTGCCGCCGTCTTCGGCTTGCGTCCAGCAACAGCTGCGTGCCTTCGCAATCTCTACCCCTTTATTGAGGTCGTACCGGATCTACCCGGCTCGAATTCTCAGCACATGTCCTACTGCCGCATAAAATAGCAGTGCATTCTGTATTAGCGATTACTAATTTACGTCAATTTGCTGGTACCTTGGAGAAAAGGCCATCGGCCGAGCTATGCGATTCGACTACCGCGTGGATGAAAACGAGGCTTGCTGGCCCCCAGTGCAGCAAAGAGCTTCGCGCCAGCGACATCTGCCTTCCTGAAGATCCAGCCTAGGGGCGGCTGCGAACCGCGGGATCGACTTTGATTTCTTCAAACCGTTGTCTGACCTATGATGGATGGGACAGATAGACAAGCAATATCAGCCAGTTGCGCGACGCTGTGTGCAAAAATCGCACACGAAAGTTCTGCATCTCTTCTTTTTTCGTTCCCGCGACGGGGCCGCCGACAGCCCTTTTCGGACGCTCTTTTGCCGACGATATTGACCGCTCCAATGCGGATGTTCGCCGGGATATCCGCGAACCTCATTGTTCGCCGCAGCCGCAGAGAAGCCGGCCTTGCTTGCTTATTTGTGGTTCAGAGTTTCCAGATAACTCAAGGTGGGTGTCACAACGGGAGAAGCCGTAGAAGTCCAGAACATGCTTTGCTTGCTGAGAAGCTGTCGGCAAACGCGGCGGGCGTGGTCGCACTCAGCCCGGAAAGGGGACCCTGGCACCGGAGAGTTCGAGGATGCTGTATATGCTAGCGGCACAGCTCCGGTACTCGATGCTGATTTGGCGAGCGCCAGCCGAAGACCCGGCCGCTTACGGCGTTATCGTCTCGATCGGACACTTCTGCGCACGACTGGGTCCGAGCCGTGCAGCATCACCCGGTTGCGACCAGTTTCCTTCGCTAGATAGAGTGCTGCATCCGCTTGACGCTGTAGCTCCTCGGGCGGGGCAGCCTCGCTGGCACTCTGAACGGCTACTCCGATGCTGACGGTAACGCGGCGCGACACCGGAGATCCAGGGTTGCGAAGAGCGGCAGCCTCGACGCCCTGACGAATTCGCTCAGCTACGAAGATGGCTTTTTCCTCGTTCACCTCGGGCAGGAGCACGAGGAACTCTTCGCCGCCGTAGCGGGCCACCTGGTCCTGATCACGCCTGACATTGTCTTGGATGATCTTGGCCACCTCAACCAGACAGCGATCGCCCTCGGCGTGTCCGAGGTGATCATTCAGGTTCTTGAAGTGGTCGATGTCGCACATCAGCATGGCGAAACCGTCAGGGCGACCGTTGCCGCTTCCCCATAAGTTGTTGAGCGTTTCCGTCATCCAGCGCCGGTTAGCAATGCCGGTGAGCGGATCGGTTCTCGCCAGGAGTAACAGTCGATCATTCGCTTTCGCCAATTCGGCAACTCTGCGCCGATCGCGAAGCTCAAAAAGGAACGTCTTTTGAGCGAGAATTGTCATGATGCGCCGAGCGGCGACCGTTGCGAAGATCCCGCTCGCAAAAAACAGCGTCGCCGCGACCGCACTACCAAACTCAATAGCCGGGTTCCGGAGTTGGAAAACGAGATAGAGACCGAGCGCCAGTGCGGCCATGGTCACGGTCCAGGCGAGAGGGATGCCGAAGATGATGATGGCTGTTATGCCTACGAACAGCATGATGTTCAAATGCCGCTCGTAAAACTCGCCACCCGCGCTGACGCCGACCAATGCGACTGAGAGCAAGATCAAGAACATGCCTGCGATCAGCGAAGCGCCTTGAAACCAAGGCGCCCGCGGTCTTCGCCAGACAAAAACGGTGGCCGTCGCGACCGGTGGAATGATGGCGCCTGGCAGCAGCATGGACAGCGCGACCGGCTCTGGCAGGATCAGCATGTTAAGCGCCAGGGTCAGCACATCCAGCAAAGCTACCCAGATCATCCAGGCGCGGATGATCTTCGCCGTTTGCGACCAGATTCGTGCTCGAAATAGCTGTTCGATCTCGCCCTTGAGGCGGATATCGCGCGTGCGGCGCGCCAGAAGTCGGTCAACTTCAGCGGTTAAGGCAGGGTCTTCCTGCCCGTCGATGTGCATCAGGTCGGACACAGTCGATAGGCCTAGGCTGCTTTCTCCTGGACATTCATCCGGGGCATTCCCTCGTCGGGACGATGGGCAAGCCTGCCGAATCTTTCTGAAGATTTGATTGCAAGGCGCAAGGATTTCGCTGGCAGAATCAATTTCTGAGAGTCAGGAGTCTTGGATCGCCAGCCTTTTGGCAACGCTCAGACCACCAGCGGGTACGGTTCACGCACTGTGCTTCGCAACACCTCATCGCATCAGAGGCAAGCCTGGGGTGCATAGGGCGGGGCACGGCGTTCGTAGGTTTGGATCGCTATGGCTCCCCGGGCCGCACTAAACTGCGAACTATGAGCTGCCGATCCCTCTCAAAACTACGCCCGAACCTTCCCCTAAGATTCGCAAGCGGGATCGCGAGCGCGCGGAGCGGATCCGGCTAGCGGGCGGCCCAAGATTATCGCTGAGGCAACGGGCAGTCGCGCTCGCCCAAGAACAAGAGGTGGTGCGAACGCGCGACCTCACGAACATCGGTATTCCCCGTTGCTACCTAGCCCGGATGTGCAACGAGGGCCTGCTCATCAAGGTCGGATATGGAGCCTATCGCGCAGCAGATCAGGAAGCGACACTGAAGGCCGGGAAGGACGCGATCGACACATTGGCGTCGACATACGAGGCCCTGGAGGCCGAACGTGTTGAGGCCACGGAAAAATATGACCGCAGTGTCGCCGAGAGAAGTACCTTCGCGCATTTCCGATCCTGACGGATATCCGCCGCAAGGCAGCCCAACTGGCTGAGTTACCCGAAATCCCTTCACCATCACGGACCTGGACAGGCAATGTCGCCGGCTTGATCGATGACGATGCCAGCCTGAGAACGCGGCTGTCCGGGAACATCGACGAGGTCGAGCGTCTGACGACGAAAATCACCTCTGTTGACGTGGACGAAACGATCCTTCCGGTTTCCGAGCGCATTCGCGGTCTGGCGGAAAGCAAGGTGCGCTATGTCTCGGCAGGCCTGGACTTGCCCAATCGCAGGATGGAACTGCAAATATTCGATAACACGGTAGCGAGTTGCCTTGCCGCATTGGGAAGGTCCTCCGAGCCTAACCCTGCTGCGCTGCTTTTGCCTGCTGCCACTGTTGGCGTTGTTCGCAACATGATCGAACAGCGATCCGGCATTGCTACCGGTGTGCGCGGCGCCCGAGACGAAGCTGCGGCCGCCCTTGATGCACGTCAGACAGCACGAGCGCGCGTCGGCGAAGAAAGGGCCGTGCCCGGGCCCGCCCGGGCAAGGCTGGGCTCAGCCCTGTCGAAAGCGAGGGGAAGTGGGCACCTACGGGAGATCAAAACGGCACACGATGCGGAGGATGCGGGCGGAATACGATGGGAGGCGGCGCTCGCTCGCTTGCATCCCTGGTCCGGAGATGCACGGGCGCTGGCCAGGATGTCGGTTCCAAGCGCCAGTCAGCTCGGCCAATGGAAGAAGCGCATAACAGAGCTTGGCAAGAGCAGGGCGGTCCTTTCAGAACGTCTTGCCGAACACCAGGACACCCAAGATGTGCTCACGGCGCGGCTGGATACCCTTCGTGCCTCGGAAAACATAACAGACGATGAAGCGGCCGCCACCATCCGGCGTGCTCGCGACGAAGCCTGGGCAAGGTATCGAGATGACCTGACTGGCGAAACAGCGGACGACTTCGCGATAGTATTGGCTCGGGATGACAGTGTTGGAGCGTTTCGTCTGGTCAATGCGCGGGAGCTCGCCGAGATCCGAACAACGGTCCGTAGCCTCGCTGAGACAGTGGCCGCGATCGCACGGATGGACGGCCAACTTGCGCAACTCGACTTGGACGGGGAAGCAGTGCTCGCGGAAATTCGCGAAGCAGGAAGGGAGCTGATGGCAGACTGCCTAGAATCCTTGCCCGAGCGTCTGATCGATCTGATCGAGGAGCGTGCTTCCGCCAGAACCGACGCGCTTGCCCGCAGCGAGGCAAGAAGGCTGCACGGGCGGCCGACGAAGAACACCAAACACGCTTGGAGTTGGTCCGCGCGCTGGAAAGCGTCGGCATAACCTCGGATCGTAGCGACAGCCTGGAGACGGTGATGGCCGTCACGGAACTCTTCCTCGACAGGCAAGCCAAGGTGGATGCCGAGCGCGCAGAGGCACTGCGAACAATTAGCGCGAAGGAGGAGGAACTGGCAGCCAGACGACGGGCTGTGGAAGTGGCGGAAAAGCGTGAGGAAGAATGGCTGGCCGGCATCACCGAAGCGCTCGAAGGTACCTGCATTTCGGCATCGGCCATCGGCACCGTACTCGATCAGTTGGCAGAACTGTCGAAAAGCCTTCAGGAGCGCGATGCCATGCAGCTCCGCATCGAGAAGATGGAGGCAGACACAGACAATTTCATTGTGGAGGTCACCGCTGCCGCAGCTGAAGCTGCCGAGCCGACGAACGAAGATGAACCAGAGCAGTTGGCCATACGGCTTGCTGAACGCCTGGAGCGCGCCGATCGCGCCAGCGAGATGAAAAAAAACCTCTCCAATGATTTGGAGCGCCTGCAAGATGCACGCGACACCCTCAATGTCGAAATGGCGGCACATGAAAGGCGCAAAAACGAAGTGCTGGGCGCCTTTGGTGTAACTACGCTGTCCGAAGTCGTGGAACGCGACAAGCTGCTGCGGGAGAGGGATCGTCTGCGCACGGAAGTCGCCGAAACTGAAGAGCGGTTGTCGGCCGAGCTTGCGGTGGAAGGATTCGCGCAGGCGTGTTCAATATTGGATGATCTCGATTTCGATGGCCTCGCAATCGAGAAGGGCGAAGCGAGCTGCGGCTTCGCGATCTTGACGAAGCGATAAAACTGCAGCTCATCCGGCAGACACGAGCGGCCGACAAGCTGGACGCTATTGGCGGCGACAGTGCTGTGGCTCGAATAGATGCCGAACGCCGCACCGTCCTTCTGGAAATCGAAGAAAAGGCCGTCCGCTATATCGAGCTGAAACTGGGCCTTCTGTCGGCTGGAAACGCGCTGCGTCTATACCGGGAGCGTCATCGCTCCGGGATGATGGGAAGAGCGTCTGATGCTTTCGCGCTCATCACACATGGCCAGTATTCGGGGCTGGCGACCCAACCCGTCAAAGGCGGCGAAGTCCTCATTGCATTGCAGCGCGACGGGAAGTCCAAGGTTGCCGACGCACTGTCAAAGGGCGCACGTTTCCAGCTCTACCTGGCGCTCAGGCTTGCCGGGTACTACGAGTTTGCGCAGTTTCGACCCTCCGTCCCATTCATTGCCGACGACATAATGGAAACCTTCGACCATTTCCGATCTGAGGAGGTCTTCAGATTATTTGGCGAGATGGCAAGTGCCGGGCAGGTGATCTATCTCACGCATCACCAGCACCTATCCGTTCGCCTGGTCGACGTGGAAGGCTTGAAGCGAGGACTTTCCCGGATCGTCCTGCCATCGTTCAAGGCTCCGTCGGCAGCGGCCGTTCGCACGGCATTCGGCGAGATCGACTGGAGACGCGCCGCGAGGGGCGACTTCTCGGGATTCAGAAAGCTGATCTCCGAAATGTTGCCGATGGACATCGCAGCGGCGAAGGACGCCTTGAGGGGCGCTGTTCGCAAAGAGGCGGTCGACGAAGTCCGCTTGTTGGCGAGTTCCGCAGCCGGGATAGCGTCGGACGGAGGAATAAAGGCGACGTTCCGAGCACTGGAATATGCCGATGACGCAAAGGATCTGTCCCGGGCCAGATCGCTGTCGGCGCGCATGGGGGAGAAAACCTCTGCCGTCCTGAGAGTGCTGGGCAAAGGCGCGATCAAGCTTGGAAAACTCGTCTATTTGGTAGCTTCAATTTTGATTGCGGTTCTAGGTTGGTTCGTCGGCGCGTTGTGGTTCGTGTTTTCTTGGATCCGCACCTCGCGTCGCTTATTTTGGCGCAAGGGGGAGATCGCGTGAATTCGAGGCGTTCAAAATTGGCGCTGGTCGCGGCAGGGAGTGGGGGAACCGCGGTCGCAGGCTTCGGACCCGCGTTCGGTAGGGACATCTACAAGAAGACGAAGAAGAACGTCGAATTGATCGCGCTGCTTCTGGCAGCGGCCATCTGCCCGTTCGTCGGCGGACGGGGCCTCGTCCGAGGACATGATCGAGGGTTTTTAGGAACCATCTTCCTGACCGTTCTTGGAAGCCTCCTTCTAATCGCGGCGGGGCTGTGTGCAGCCACCCTTCTGATGTTCGGGGTCCTTGTGCTTGTCACCGACGGCAAACGTGACAGCCCCTTCCTGCTTGCGCTGTTGGGCGCGTTTGTGGTGACCGCGCTTCTTGTGGCAATCGGGATCGTGGTTGGCCTTCTTCAGCGACCTAAACGGCTGAAGACAATTGCCGTCGGCAAGTTCAACGAGCGCTTCTTGGAGGAAAATGGGTTTCGAGAAACAGACGGGGATGACATCACTCACTACGATGACAGTGGCCAAGCGCTCCGCTTCCTTGAGGCTCACCAAAATCGTCTCGTTTTCATGGCTGTTGGCCGGAGGGGGAAACGGGCGTTTATCGATCTCGACCAGGACGGCCGAATGGTAGGCTACTCGGGCGTCAAATGACCAGCATGAAGCCCAGGAAATAGATACCCGAGCTGTCTAACCAGTTTGGGTTGGGGGGGAGAGGTAAATGAATGTCGAGCTGCAGAAAGCCACGAAGGAAATCGCGCTTTGAGAGCACCGATTCCAGGTCCGCAAAGTCCTTGGTCGCCGTGCCAATTCGCGGCCAGACGGTTCATCACGTTTAGTGACAATTATGGCCGACGCTCTCTCCGCCATATCATCAATGCAATCAACATGTTAGAATAAATTACACAACTTACCCACCAAAAAGCCCATCATGTAGGATGGTATTGATTTAGACAACATGCGACGGCATGAGACATTCGGCCGGGGTGCCATTCCCATCGTAAAACTGTTCGGAACCGAACGCCAAGTCAGCGACTAACGGACAGACGATACGCCAAGCCTCAGGGTACACGAATGCGAACGGCTATGGGCTGAGTATGGAGCCATTCTCCTCGACGGGCAAACGCCGTTCCGTTAGCGATAGCTAAAAAATGCACTGGGGCGATAAAAGGCTCGCTGCCCCAACCCAGCGACCCCACGTCCACGCTGTGTGCGGTACGATTACCAGCCCCAACGCTGGCAAATCTGAGAGAGGCAATTTGGATGCCACTCCGGGCGTGCCAAAACGGCACTTCTGGACTCTTGGTCGTTACGGACGCATTCTTCCGCTTGGGAGCTTGGGGGAAGTGGACAGATCACGTCACGACAATCGGTCTGACCAGTGGCGGAAGCGCACTGGCGCGAGGCGGCGTCGCGCAATCCTGTTGGCCAGCGTTCCGAAGCGGCTCGTGTTCGTCACGGTCGCCGCAGCGGCGGTCTTGGTTGGCCAGTTCGTCATGCAGCATCGCGACGACATGCCCGACGTCAACCTGTCGAACTTGGTCGGACCGAAGCCGGCGCCGATCGCCGGCGTTGCGTCGGTCATCGATGGCGACACGATCGAAGTGCATGGGCAGCGCATCCGCTTCAACGGGATCGACGCACCCGAGAGCCGGCAGTATTGCAGCGATGCCAAGGGCTTTGACTATCCTTGCGGCCACCGGTCGGCCGAGGCGCTGGACGCCTTCCTGGCGGTGTCCAAGCCAGTGCAATGCACGTTCGTAAGTTGGGACCGCTACCATCGCTTTGTTGGTGACTGCCGGCGAGCAGATGGCGCCAATGTGGCCGCATGGATGGTCGAGCACGGCCAGGCACTGGACTGGCCCCGCTACAGCCACGGCGCTTACGCAGAGCAGCAGGGGAAGGCCTCGGCGGCAAAGGTCGGCCTATGGGTCGGAACGTTTCAGGCGCCTTGGGATTGGCGAGCGGCCAATGCAGACAAAGTCGAGGTAGTCAGCACTCCGTCGACCGGCTTCGGGTTGTTAGGCTCTGGCTGCAGCATAAAGGGCAACATCAGCGTGAATTCCGGCGAGCACATCTACCATCTGCCCGGCCAGGAGCACTACGACGAAACCGTTGTCACGCCGAGCAAGGGCGAACGATGGTTCTGCACCGAGGGCGAAGCGCGCGCAGCTGGATGGCGAAAGGCACGCCGCTAGGATGCTGATCTTCTCAAGGCGCACTTTGCAAAAATTAATTTATGCGGCCGCGCCGCATCTGCCGGCCGACCAATTGAGAAAACTGGCGACGAATGTCGACAAGGCTAACAAGAACGGGATTCGGGAAGTCTGGGAGCTGTATCTCTTCGTCGGACATCCCTTGGCGCATAAGGCCAAGTATGAGCCAATGCTTCCAGACGGAAAGAAGCCCGATATGCGCGCTACGATTACATGAGAGAAAAGCGAGAAGCACTCGACCTTTGGGCCGATCGACTGGCCGGAATTGTACAGAGGTGGCGCGGAGGTCGTTCCGTTCGGCTCGATGGACGCTGCGTGACAGCAAGGAATCGCTAAAACACGCCCCCGAATTCAAATACTCGGACGAGCAAAAGAGGGTGATCGTCGAAGCCCTCGCGGTTGATCTTCATCACCTAACTTCCGCCGCGTTGAAATGATTGTGAGCAGGCGCTCGCGATAGGTGCCCGTGACGTGTTCGCTGGCGGTAGCCGCAGGCAGTGACTACTGGAGTCACCACCAAACCGGAACCGCTGCAGATTGACGGACCGACCAACTCGAGTATCATCTTTTGCCGCCCGCTAGGAAAAAGACCGGCGCCCTCGCTGGGAGGTTGCCCGAATGGCGCCGGCCAGACGGTCCTTTTCAGGTCCGCCGCTCTCCAGACATAGCTGAGCCTTTCCGTTGCGTCAGGTTACGGACTACGCTTTGGCTTTCCGCTTCGCAGGTGCCTTCTTGGCTGGTGCGACGGGTTCAGCCTTGCGGCCAAGCCCGATGGACTTCGCCAGTTGCGAGCGCTGAGCGGCGTAATTCGGAGCTGTCATAGGGTAGTCGTGCGGCAAGTTCCATTTGGCGCGATAGGCGTCCGGTGTCAGGCCGAAGTCCGTGCTAAGATGCCGCTTCAGGGATTTAAACTTCTTGCCGTCTTCGAGGCAGATAATGAAGTCCGGCGTCACAGACCTCTTCGGGTTGACCGCGGGGACTTGCGGTTCAACGACAGGCGAGATCGGCGTGCCAAGTCCGGACAGCGAAGCATGAACCGATGCTATCACGTTCGGCAAGCCAGACACCGGCAATGGATTGTTGCTGACATATGCTGAGACAATGTCGGCTGTTAACTCAGCAAGTTCGGCAGGGCGGGTGTCGGAATTCGTTGGTCATTGGTGGTCCTTTTTGTCTGGTTTGTCCCCTCTCTATTGGTTGATGATCAACGACGCAACCGCCCTTCTAAGCATGGTCTGTCGAACTGCAGTGGAGCCGACGCAGAATTCGTACGGACTTCGGACAACCCTTTGATGTTATTTCAGAAGTAGTAGCGACCGTAGAGCGAACGAGGCTTGTGAAGCGAAGTTGCCTGCCCAGCATCCGGTTTGGCTGGGGAACCTGGAAGCCTTTCGAACTTCTGGGTCGCGCCTCAGCTCGAATTGCGGGTGCTTATGAACAAAGTGGGATATTAGATTCGGGCTGGGAGGCATCGACTTCCTGGCGCGTTTGCCCTCCTCATAGTGCACGTCCGGAGGTATCCAAATGTGAGTGGCAGCGTTGCGCCTCATCGGCCGCTCAGCATCCTGTCGCACTGCCTGAAAGCGGACGTCGTCCGCAGCAAGCTTATAAGTCGCCTGCTCGACAGAGATCTGACCTATCAGTGTACGCACTGCGAAGCCAAGCTCGGTCGATTTCCAAGCTCTGCCTAAGGTTTGCTGGCCAATTGCGGAACTTTTGGCAGGCCGAGAGCTTCTCCAAGCTCGAGACCACAGGAGGAACGAGTGGCCAATCTTGGAAGACTTGCGATCGCTATGCTGGGGGTCTTGGCTTATCAAAACCGCGACAAGATCGCACAGATGATCCGTGGAGCGGGAGAGCGCGATCCAAACAATCCGCAAGGGGGGATGCTCGACCAGATGTCCAGGGGCGTTGCCGGCACCGCGCTTGGCGATATTCTCGACCGTTTTAAAAATGCAGGTGCTGGCCCGAAGGTGGACTCCTGGGTTGGCACCGGGCCGAACGAGCCGATCGAGCCTCATGAGGTGGAAAAGGCTATTGACGCGCAGACGCTGGAGGCACTTTCAACGCAGACTGGCCTCTCGCGCGAAGAGCTCATTGCGAGGATCACCAGGGATCTGCCGGACGCCGTTAACCAGATGACCCCAAACGGCAAGCTGCCAGCAGATCACCGAACGAACGACTCGGTCGAGCCGACGCTGCTCGATGACGTGCCACGGACCGGGAGCGGGACGCCGAAGCAATAGGAACAGGCTATGAGATATGGTCCCCATATTCTCCTGAGTTTAATTGTCACCATGGTGCCCACGTCGCTGCTCGGTGCTCAGGGATGGCAGGGCTTCGGGATCAAACATCTCGGCTTCGTGTTCGATGTCCCCCCGGGGTTTGTACTTACCCAGCGCTCCGACCAAGGGGCAGCCTTCGAGGGCAAAAACAAAGCGTTTCTCGCAGTATGGGGGGCTCAACTCGGCAAGGCGAGTTTTCGCACCGAGATAGAGCATCGCATGGCAATGAATGAGCACGACGGCTGGAGGTTGACCTATAAGCGAGTGACGCCGCAATGGGCCAGCTATTCTGGGCTGAAGGACGGTCAGATACTGTATGTCCGGGCCGTCAAAGTCTGCGACGGCCGCGCGGCATTGTTTACGGCCACCTATAGTCGTGACGAAAAGCTCCCCTACGATCCGATTGTCGTTCGCATGGTAAGATCGCTAAGGGCCGATGGTTGTTAACCAAGCTGTATACGACACGGCTGGATGCGCTTCTTGCATGTCCTGCTTGTAGGGCATCGCATCGATCTCCAGAGGCCAGTCCAATCAAAGCCCGACGTCAACGGTTCTACGCCTCCTGGCTGTCCACGCTGAGAGTCATGGCCCCGGACGCGACCGCTCGCTGGGGAGGCCCTTCGCTGCCGGCATCCGTCGAGACGGGTACGCGTGAGCACGGCATCGAAGCTCCAGGAACAAAGTGGTTCCGCTAATGTTGGGAGAAAAATTAGCGGAGACTAATATGAAATTCTTACCCGTTCTGGAACCCTGCGACACATGGGCGGTATTCGACACTACGACCGACGAACCGGCCGAGTTTGCAGGCGAGTGCCTCATTGGTCTGACAAAGGCCGCCGCTATTTGGCTCGCGGCAAGAGCCAGCGACGATGAAAGAAGAAACCGTTGCCGGCATGCATCGAGCATCAGCGTACTGGGTAGCGCTGGGTTTTTTCAGCAGCAACCGCGTGAACAGTCGTGGGGGTGATGAGTGACGAGGCCATGGCTGCCATCATGGCCTCACGTGATGATGAAGTGCAGGTCCTCGGTGTATTCGACGCAGCGAACAAGAAAGAAGCCTCCCTTGAACTTCGCCGTCTTGGAGAGGCAGTTCACTTTTTGGCAAACGCGTCGGTATTGGGCTACGACGTTCGTTCTGCGATAATCTTTCATGGAGTTGCGGGAGCGCCATGCTTGAGGGCGAAGCAATGTGAGCAACTTTGGGCGAAACACGGCGCGCTGCTGGTGAAGTCGGACTGCAGTTCTTGAGGGGAGGCTTGTCGGTGACGGGCTGGCCGACTGTGTCTGCGAGTCCTGACGGCTGGCCCGGGCCTCGCCCGATCCGGCTGCTTTACCGGATGACTGCGTTGAAAGGATCCATGTGAGGACATCTGGCCCGATGCCCGCTCAACTTGATCTTAGGTCGCTGGATGGGCGATTGGGAACCGGCAGCGGGCTCGGGGGGAGAACGCGCCCACGGCCGTGTTGCCTCTCCCCAAAGCGCCTAAGGGCGCCTGTGGCGTTCGCCGAACTCCGAGCCGCTTTTTGACTAGCCGGATTTCAAGCTAAGACACTAGCCAATCACGGCATTTCTTCACGACCGCCAGAGCCATGCGAGAAGGACTGGATTTCATCCATGTCGATCTTCCCGTCACCGTTCTGGTCGATTGCAGAGAAGATCCGGCCGACAGCCTCCTGGACCTCGTTCTCGGACAGCGATCCGTCACCATCCGTGTCCAGAAGCGCGAGTACAAGTCGCATCCCGGTGCCGCGCATCATGCGAGGACCATGATTTCCGACCATTCCATGCTCACCGGCTGGACCGCCATTGCGGTGCCGCTGCCAACCGTCTCGATGGCGGGAAGCTTCCTCTTGACGGTTGTCACCCTCCTCTTGCCGATTGTTACCTTCGTTAGAGCTCCGATCCTGTTGCATTCTCTCCTGGACGGCTTCCTCAATCATCTGGCGAATCATTTCATGCGTCGGCCCACCGGCCTGTCCGTTCACATCCGGCAGTTGCCCAGCTCCGGGCTGTTGGGTCGCCGGGGTTGGTGCAGGTGTTCCGTTCGTCTGGGCGAGCGCAGGGAAGGCCGCGAACATCAAAGCGGCGGCGGCGGTGGTCGTGCAGCGTGGAAATCTCATGACATGCTCCATTGGTTGGTCGTGGTCTGCCTCAAGCTGATTGGCTGGCCCCCAACTTGGAGTTCATTCCGATTGTTCCTCCCTGGAGATCGGGTCACGATGAAGTTACACGACCATGGAATATGGGTTCAACATACTGTTCCGACAGCAGCCGCACGCCATGGCCACGTGCAGTCAATTCTCCCCCAACAATGCAATGAGCTGCAGGCTTCGATCCCCGACTGGGCAGTGTGGCAGGCTCTCGAAGAATGGCAGCACGCGCCCACGCGTTAGCTTCATGCGAACGACAATCTCACCTCGTGGACTTGCAGAATCGGCAGCTGGCGGCCTCATGCCAGCCGGCCGGGGCGAAATCATCCGTAGGACATCCAGTTTGGCTGGGGTTCCTGGAAGCTTTTTATGGCCGCCGGCCAAAGCGGACATTACTGGTGCCGATGCTGAGGTCGCGGTTGCGCCGGATGCTGTAGTCGACGCTCAGTAACCATGTGCTTGACGGTCCGCTGCTGTAGCGGCTGTCAGCGCGCTTCGAGATGATGCCTTCGAGTCCCATCCTCCCGGCGGAGCGGAAGATCGCAAGCGCACTGCCCTCGAAATGCTCGCTGTATTGGATCTTGCCGAGCCCAGGCTCAACCAGTTGCCACAGCGCCTCCTTGCGCCGCAGCAGCGGAAAGGCGGCTAGATCGCGGCCGTCGAGATGGAGGATATCGAACGCGACGAACACCAGCCGGCTCGGCTCGTTCCAGATCGCGCTTTCGAGCACAGGGCGATCGGGATCTCCCTGCTCGCCTGGCACAATGACCTCACCGTCGAGAATGGCAGTCCGGCACGGTAGATCGACGGCCAGTGCGATGGGCCAGTATTTCCTGGTCCAGTCACGGCGTTTTTGCTGTAAAGGCGGACGCCGTCATTATCGATGACGATCTGCGTTCGATAGCCGTCGAGATTGGTCTCGTGGACCCATCCCTCATCCGCAGGCGGCAGCTCTACCCGAGTCGGGATCTGCGGCGGAATAAACTCCAGCCGGCCGCCGTTGACCTTGGCACGCTTGCTCAATGGCCCACCTTTGATCGCGCAGCGGCGGCTGACCGGCACAGGCAGCACGACATCACCCCAACATGATGCCTGCGACCTGTACCGAGCCCCCCAAGCCGCTGCGAATATCTGCGCACAAGGCCGATTTGTCGTTAGCTTCGCATCCTAATACTTGTCCTGGCGTACATATCTCGACCCGAGGAGAAGTTCGATGGATATTTTCAGAGCGGGATCGAAGCCTTCGGCAAAGGGTCCGACCGACTGGTTCACAGGGACGGTGCGGATCGATGCACTTTTCAATCCGGCTGCCCCCGAGCGCGTCCAAGGCGCCAACGTGACATTTGAACCGGGCGCCCGCACCGCCTGGCACACGCACCCACTTGGACAGACCCTGGTGGTCCTGTCGGGAGTCGGACGGGTCCAGCGCTGGGGCGGTCCGATCGAGGAGACTCGGCCGGGAGACGTCGTCTGGTTTGTGCCTGGCGAGAAGCACTGGCACGGCGCTGCGCCGCAGACCGCAATGACCCACCTCGCAATGCAGGAAGTCCAGGACGGCAAGGTCGTCGACTGGATGGAGAAGGTCTCCGACGAACAATACGGCGCCTGATTGGCCCCGCCGGTAAAACCAAAGGATCCGACCATGATCAAAGAAAAAGTCGTCATTCTCACTGGCGCATCGTCCGGCATCGGCGAAGCCACCGCCAGGCTGCTTGCCAGCCAGGGAGCGAAGGTCGTTCTAGGCGCCGGCGCGTCTACAGGCTGAAGCAGATCGCTGATGAGATCGCGCAGGCTGGCGGTAGGCCGTGACGTGAAGAATGCTCAAGCTGGATTAGCTTCGGGGCGACCATTAACGACCGCTACTAGGCCGAAGGTCGCGCTCTCATTCAACCCTTAGACCGTTTGAATCGCTCGCGCACTGCCGCCAGGCGTTTGTCCTTCGTCTGAAGATCCTGCATAGCGCCCTCCAGGTAATCGTATAGCGGAAGCAATGCCTCACCTTGGTCGCCTTGGGCGACGATAATTTCGGCAACGCGGTCGAGAGCCCGTCCGATGCGCTCCGAAGTGATCGGACGACGAGTAGTCGAATGCGGTCTCATGATAACGTCCTCCTAAAAGGTTCACTAGTTCAGCATCTGCTTTAGGCGGATTTGCATCATGGGGGATGACGTCTTCCAAGGGGAACGATGCTATTAGGTGCCCCGAGGGCCTCTGAACGTGCTGCGACCTTCGCCACACTCACACTGTTCTTATCCGGCCGTGCCCGTAGTCCAGTGCGAGCCGCAGTTTACGTCCCCACTTTTTTGCTTCAAAGACGTAAGTCGGACGATCGGGGGCCCAACCGAAGGTGAGGGTACTTTCGCTCAAGCCGGCGAGGCCGGTGTCGGCGCTTAGTTGCGCCCAAGGCGGATGAGATTCTGCCTGCGACGCCTTATCGACGCTTACGCGAGGCCAATGTGATGCTCCTGGCTGTCCACCATGTCGCAATCATCTGCAGCGACTATGAGACGTCCAAGCAGTTCTACACGAGCAAGCTTGGTTTCGTCATCCTCGCCGAAAACTGGCGCCCCGAAAGGCGGTCTTGGAAGTGCGACTTGCGTCATGGCCTCGTCCAGATCGAGTTGTTCAGTTTCCCGGATCCGCCGAGCCGGCCCAGCAGGCCCGAGGCCTGCGGATTAAGACATATTGCATTCGTGGTCGCGTCGGTCGAGGCAACTGCCGAACTGCTTCGGTCGCGAGACGTTGACGTGGAGCCAATCCGAACAGACCCCTACACGGGGCGCTTGTTTACCTTCATCGCCGATCCGGATGGACTCCCGATCGAACTTTACGAGGCCGGCGCCGTATGAGCTGAACGAACGCGCCTCCGGCGACTGGATAGACCTTCGGGCGCTCCGCTGGCCAGGCAGTCTCGTTCCGATGAAGAAAGGTGTCTGGCTTCCTGCTGCGTTCAGCTTGCTAAGGCTATCCGGGGCGCGGCCCACCCGGAGTAGTTGCTCAGAAAACGCTTTGTACGTCTGCAGGTTGGGCCGAGGCGCCTAAATGCTCATCTGTTTCTGTGGGGATATCTGTGGGGTAGGCAATCTTCGGGATGCCTAAGTCGTTGTTTTTTCTGGTCGGAGTGGCAGGATTTGAACCTGCGACCCCCTCGTCCCGAACGAGGTGCGCTACCAGGCTGCGCTACACTCCGTGACCAGACCGCGGGCTTATAGCCGCCACACTTCGTTCCTGCAAGCGGCAATGGCAGCCCTTCTGTCGCATTTCGTCCGCTTTCGTCGGGTAGTGCCGTAAAGCCCGGATTTCCATCCGGGATAAACGCGGCTTAAAGCCTTGTGTGCTAAGCCGCTGCCTCGATAGATCGTGTTTTTGCCGCCTGGAGCTCTGCTGTCTTGCCCCCAAAAATCGTCGCCGAGGCCTGGCCCAACAGCTTCGAATTCGAAACCGCGGCGCTGATCAAGGCATCCGGCTTTCGGGAATATGATGCGCGCTGGTGGTTCGGCCATCCCGGTTCGACGGTGCCGCCGGAACTCAATCTGATCGGCGTCCAGGCGCTTGGCATGGGGCTCGGCACACTGATCCGGCGTCTCGGCGCCGGACCTGATATCGTCACCGGACATGATTTCCGTTCCTATTCGCTTGGCATCAAGCTGGCGCTGGTTTCCGGGCTGATGGCGGCCGGCGCACGGGTGAAGGACATCGGCCTGGCGCTGTCGCCGATGGTCTATTTCGCGCAGTTCGCACTGGAGACGCAGTCGGTGGCCATGGTCACCGCCTCGCACAACGAAAATGGCTGGACCGGTGTCAAGATGGGAGCGGCGCGGCCGCTGACCTTCGGGCCCGAGGAGATGAGCGCGCTGAAGGCGATCGTGCTGGCCGGCGATTTCGACCTTACAGGCGGCGGCTCCTATGATTTTGTCCGCGATTTTCGCGCCACCTATCTCGACGACCTGACCGGGGACAAGCGCATCACACGAAAGCTCAAAGTGGTCGCCGCCTGCGGCAACGGCACTGCCGGCGCCTTTGCCCCGGAAGCCTTGCAGCGCATAGGCTGCGAAGTGGTCCCGCTCGATGTCGAACTCGATCACACCTTTCCGCGCTACAATCCCAATCCGGAGGACATGCGGATGCTGCATGCCATCCGGGACAAGGTGCTGGAGACAGGGGCCGATGTCGGGCTGGGTTTCGATGGCGACGGTGATCGCTGCGGTGTCGTCGACAATGAAGGCAACGAGATATTTGCCGACAAGGTCGGCGTCATGCTGGCGCGTGACATTTCCAGCCAATATCCGGGTTCGACCTTTGTCGTCGACGTTAAGTCTACCGGATTGTTCAACACCGACACGGTGCTGCACGCCAATGGCGCCGTTACCGACTACTGGAAGACCGGCCATTCCTACATCAAGCGCCGCGTTGCCGAACTCGGCGCGGTCGCCGGCTTCGAAAAATCAGGCCACTTCTTCTTCAACCCGCCGATCGGGCGCGGCTATGACGACGGGTTGGTCACGGCAATCGCCATCTGCCAGATGCTGGACCGCAACCCGGCCAGTTCGATGGCCGATCTCTACCGTGCGCTGCCGCTGACCTTCGGCACGCCCACCATGTCTCCGCACTGCGCGGACGAGGTGAAGTACGACGTCGTCGAACGGGTGGTCTCCGATTTCCAGGCGATGAAGCGGGACGGCTCCAGTTTCGCGGGCCAGAAGATCGTGGACCTCGTCACCGTCAACGGCGTGCGCGTCGTCGCCGAGGACGGCACCTGGGGTCTGGTGCGCGCCTCGTCGAACAAGCCGGAACTGGTCGTGGTCGTCGAAAGCCCGGTCTCGTCCGAGCGTCGCCGGCAGATGTTCGATGCCGTCGACGCCGTGCTGCGCCGCAGTCCGGAAGTCGGCGCCTACAACCAGACCTTCTAGTTCAGCGTTCTGGCGCTTTGGTCGTCAGAACGCTCCAGTCGAACGCGCGCGCCCAGTCGGCAAAGCCGTGCCAGCGCACCTCCGGAAATTCCCTGTGCAAGGTGGCGATATCGACGTCGTAGCCGACGCGGTCGAACCATTCGAACATCAGCGCAGCGTCCTCGCTTTGCTGACGAGCAACCGCGATCGGTATTTCCTGATAGCGGATAGGGTGGCCGATGGCGCCGGACAGAATTGCGGCCTGTTCTTCGCCCGACAATTCGTCGCCGGCGAAATTGAAGCGCTTGCCGAACACCCGCTCCCGCCGCTCGGCCAGAGCGGCCACGAAAGCGCCGATATCCGCGAGGGCGACCAGTTGAAGCACCCGCTTGGGCGGCATCGCGAAGGCATGGATGCCATGGTTGAGCGCACCGATCGACCACGGCGCGACGGCATTCTCCATGAAGGCCACCGGCGCGCTGATCGAATAGGGAATGCCGAGCTGCTCGATATACCGCTCGACCAGATATTTGCTTTCGAAATGCGGGATGCCTGTATTCTTGTCGGCGTCGGCAACGGAGGAATAGATCAGGTGTCCGACGCCGGCGGCCTTCGCAGCATCGGCGGCAAGGATCCCCAGACGGGTCTCCTCCTCGAGGCCGGCTTCATAGCTGTTGCCCATCAGGAACATGGTGTCGACGCCTTTTGCGGCGCTCACGACCGAGCCCGCGTCAGCGAGATCGCCGGCCACCACCTCGGCGCCCGCCGACGCCAGTTGCCGCGCGCCCTCGCTGTCTGGCTTACGCGTCAGTCCCTTGACGTGATGGCCTCTAGCCAACAGGGCACGCGCAACCGCGCCACCTTGCTGGCCCGTGGCGCCGGTCACAAGAACGCTTCGTTTGCTGGTCATTTCGTCTGCTCCTTCTTCTCTGTCTGGCTTGTTTGTCCGGAGCAAAATTAAGCCCTGTCCGATTGATGCATAATTGCCTATAATTGGAAAACTTTGTTCCACTTGTGAGCACAATGATTGATCTCAATGATATCGTCGTGTTTGCTCGCGTCGTCGAAGCCGGCAGCTTCACCGCCGCCGCGCGCCTGCTCGCCATACCCAAGACGACGGTCAGCCGCCGTGTCGCCGCGCTAGAACGCGAGGTCGGCGTGCGCCTGCTGCAGCGCACGACACGCAGCCTCAACCTGACGGATGCCGGGCGCTCCTATTATGAGCAGAGCAGCCAGGGACTGCGGACTATAGAGGAAGCGAATCTGCGTCTCGTGGAGGCGAGGGCAGAACCGTCGGGCACTATCCGCATTTCAGCCCCGGTAGGTTTTGGCAGTTATTTCCTCATCCGCGCCGTGGTCGACTTTCTGGCGTTGTATCCGAAGACCAACGTCGAGCTTCGCCTCACCGACGACAAGCTCAACTTGGTCGAGGACGGTATCGACCTTGCCTTCCGCACAGGCACCCTTCAGGATTCGACGCTGATCGCCCGCAAGCTCGGCGCCACGCGCAGGCTGCTCTGCGCAAGCCCCGACTATCTAACACGATACGGAATACCGGAAAGTCCGGCGGATCTGGCGCGCCATCGATGCGTCATCGCGGGCCCATCGGCCTCAGCTGCTCATTGGGTGCTGGATGGACCACAAGGCCAGGAGACGGTCGTGGTCGCGGGGCGCTTCGCCGCCAATGAAATGCAGGCGGTGGTTGCGGCCGCGCTCGCGGGCTTCGGCATCGCCCAATTGCCCCAGGCGATGGCCGAAGGGCTGATCGATCAGAGGCGCCTGCAGCGCGTTCTCGAGGATTACACGACACCGGCCGGCGGACTGCATGTCCTCTATCCGAGCAGCCGCCACCTTTCGCCCTTGGTAAAAGCCTTTATCGAACTGGCGGCCGGGCGGATTTCCAATCGGGCTGATACCGCTTAAAAGGCGTCTGTGCTACTCAATCGACCTTCAATTCCCGAGCGCGAGACCTGAATGACCGAGCGGATCGTCAGTTTTGTCATGAGCGGCGGCGTCGGTTCTCGGCTATGGCCGTTGTCACGTGAGGACAATCCCAAGCAGTTCCACGATCTGTCGGGCGATGGTTCCATGCTGGCCAAGACCTTGCGCCGCCTGACGGCGAGAGCGGCTGGCGAGACGCCGATCTTCCTGATTGCTTCGGAGCGTCATGCCGACCGTGTCCGTGCCGACTTGGCCGGTCTCGATCTTGCAGGTGGCGGCCCCCTGTTCGAGCCCGCGGGACGCAACACTGCCGCCGCCGTCGCACTGGCGACCCTGCGCACCTTGTCGGAATTCGGCGACAGCCTGGTGCTGGTGGTGCCCTCGGACCATGAAATAGCGACGGCAGGGCAATTCTGGCAAAGCATCGAAGCGGGATCGCAGGCGGCGCGCGCCGGCCGCCTGGTGGTGTTCGGCATCAAGCCGACCCAGCCGGAAACCGGTTATGGCTATATCGAGGTATCGGCCGAGAAGGGAGGGATATTCGACGTTTCGCGCTTCGTCGAGAAGCCCGATCTTGCGACGGCCAACGACTATCTCAAGGCGGGAAATTTCTACTGGAACACCGGCATCTTCCTGTTTCGGGCCGGTGCCATGCGCGACGCCTTCGAGGCATTCCAGCCCGATATCTGGCACGCCGCCGAAGCGGCCTACAAGGCGGCGACATCGGACCTGTCCGGCCTTTATATGCCGCTGGAGCTTTACGCGGCGATCCCGTCGAACTCGATCGACTATGCCATCATGGAGCGGGCAAAAGACATAGCCATGGTGCCGGCCGGTTTCCGCTGGAACGATCTCGGCTCCTGGCAATCGCTCCTCGATGTCGGTCCCGCCGACGGCCGGGGCAATGTCGTCGTCGGTGATGTCGTCGCCATCGATTGCGAGAATTCCTACATCCGCAGCGATGGCCGCCTGCTGTCGGCGATCGGCATGAAGGACGTTGCCATCGTCTCGACCGCCGATGCCACTTTCGTTGCCCCGGTCAGTCACAGCCAGCACGTCAAGAAGATCGTCGAGCAACTCGAAAAATCGGGACGGCTGGAAACCAGATTTACGCCCGCGCATGACCGCGTCATCCAAAGCGGCGCCTGGCGGCGACGGGTGCATCACTGGCTGTTCCACGAGACCTTGCCGTTGTGGTCGACATCAGGCGTCGACGAGCGCCATGGCGGCTTCCACGAGGCGCTGGGTTTCGACGCCAAGCCGCTCATCAAACCCAAGCGCATGCGCACCCAGGCCAGGCAGATCTACGCTTTCGCGGTTGCCAAGGAGCACGGCTGGACCGGCCCGGCCGACCGGCTGATCGCGCATGGCATCGACTTCATGGCGGGGCACGGCCGCACCGAACGGGGCGGTTGGGTGCGCACGCTGAATGTCGATGGCTCCGTCGCCGACCCGGTCGAGGATGCCTACGATCATTCCTGCATCCTGCTGGCATTGGCGCACGCGCATATGTCGGGTAATCCCGATGCCTTGCGGCTCGGCGAAGAGACCTTCGCCTTCCTCGATGCGCATCTGGAGGACAGCCGCATGACCGGCTTCCTCGAGACATCGGGCGGGACGGGCGAGCGGCGCTCCAACCCGCACATGCATCTACTCGAAGCTTTCCTGGCCTGGCACCAGGCGACCGGCGAGCGCGCGCATCTGCGTCGTGCGGCGCGCATCATCGACCTCTTCCGCAGCCATTTCTTCGACCCTGAGAGCTGGACGCTCGGCGAGTATTTCGATGCCGAATGGAAATCGGTCTCCGGAGAGAAGGGAACCTGGACCGAACCCGGCCACCACTTCGAATGGGCATCGCTGCTGGTCGATTTCGCCGGTCGCAGCGGCCAGGCCGAACTAAGCGTCTTTGCCCGAAAACTCTATGCCTCGGCGATCGCCAACGGCCTTAACCGTGCCACCGGCCTTGCCTATGGGGCAGTCTCGCGGCAGGGCCTGCCGCTCGACCTGATATCGCGCAGCTGGCCGCAGGCCGAGGCGCTCAAGGCGGCGATCGCGCTGGATGGCTCGGGCGGTCCTGATCTGAAGCCGGAGATCGAGGCGCGCGTCGGCCGGCTGTTCCGCTGGCACATCGACCCGGCCCCGCTCGGTCTGTGGATCGACCGCATCGACGAGCGCGGCCGCTCGCTGGCGTCGGACGTGCCGGCGAGCATCTTCTACCACTTGGTCTGTGCGCTGACCCAGTATCTGGATCGCACGGTGGACAAGTAGGCAGGATCAGTACGGACTGGCGACGTCCCCGGTCTCGACATAGATCGACTTCAGCTGCGAATAGAGCGCCAGCGCCGCCAGCGAGTTCTCGCGGCCGATGCCGGACTGCTTGACGCCGCCGAAGGGGATTTCCACCGGCGTCAGATTGTAGGCGTTGATCCAGCAGGTTCCGGCCTGCAACTCGGCGATGACGCGGTGGGCGCGCGGCAGGTCGCGTGTGAAAACGCCCGCGGCAAGGCCGAACTCGGTGCCGTTGGCGCGGTCGATCACCTCGTCCTCACTGTTGAATTTCAGCACGCTCATGACCGGGCCGAAAATCTCCTCGCGGGCGATCCGCATCGTGTCGGTGACGCCGGTGAACACCGTCGGCTCGACGAAGAAGCCGCCCTGGAAGCCCTGCAGCGACGGCACATTGCCGCCACAGGCCAGCGTCGCCCCATCCTTCTTGCCGGCCGCGACATAGCCGACGACCTTCTCGTGCTGTGCCTTGGAGACCAGTGGCCCCATCTGCGTTTCCGGATCGAGCGGATCGCCGATGCGAATTTTCTTGGTCCGTTCGACCAGCCGCTCGACAAACCGGTCGTGAATGCCGCTCTGGACGAAGACGCGCGTGCCATTGGAACAGATCTGGCCGGTCGAATAGAAGTTGCCGAGCATGGCGCCGCCAATGGCATTTTCGAGATCGGCATCGTCGAAGACGATCAGCGGCGACTTGCCGCCGAGTTCCATCGTCGCGTGCTTCATCTTGGAGCCGGCCAGCGACAGCACCTTGCGCCCGGTCGGCACCGAGCCGGTCACCGAGACCTTGGCGACGACATCATGGCCAACAAGCCCGGCGCCGACATCACCATAGCCTTGCACGACGTTGAAGAGCCCGTCGGGCAGGCCGGCCTCCGAGTAGATCTCGGCCAGCGCCAGTGCCGAAAGCGGCGTGTTTTCCGATGGCTTGAATACCATGGCGTTGCCCATGGCGAGCGCCGGCGCTGATTTCCAGCCGGCGATCTGTATCGGATAGTTCCATGCGCCGATGCCGACGCAGACGCCAAGCGCCTCGCGGCGCGTGTAGGCGAAGGGTCCGCCGAGGTCGACCGCTTCGCCGTTGAAGACGGCGACCGCGCCGGCGAAATATTCGAGGCAATCGGCTGCCGAAGGGGCGTCCGCCACCAGCGTCTCCTGGATCGCCTTCCCAGTGTCGAGCGTCTCGATGCGGGCAAGATCGGCGTTGCGGGCGCGCAAAATGTCGGCGGCACGGCGCAGAATGCGGCCACGCTCGACCGGCTTAAGCCGCGCCCAGGCAGGCTGTGCGGCACGTGCGGCCTCGATAGCTAGTTCCAGCACGTTCGGCGTCGCCGAACGCAGCATGGCGATCGTCTCGCCTGTCGCGGGATAGATCACCGGCAGCGGCGCGCCGCCGTCGTCCTCGATATAGCGTCCGTTGACATAATGCGAAGCCGTGGGCTGGGCGCGCATGGGAGGTCTCCAAATCATTTCGGCCCCACGCGTCGGCTATTGGGCGGGCGGCTGTCGGGCGGCTCACTCTATTGGCGGATCATGGCCTATCTGTCAGAGGCCTGCCAGCGCGGATTGATCCATGGTTCCTGGTTGGACGGCGCGAGCGGCGTACGGCCAAGGATGTGATCGGACGCCTTCTCTCCGGTCATGATCGATGGCGCGTTGAGGTTGCCGTTGGTCACGCGCGGGAAGATCGAGGAGTCGGCGACCCGCAATCCGTCGACGCCGATGACCCGGCATTCCGGATCGACGACGCTCGATTGATCATCGACGCGGCCCATTCGGCAGGTGCCGCAGGGGTGATAGGCGCTTTCGGCGTGGTCGCGAATGAACACGTCGAGATCGTCATCCGACTGCACATGGCTGCCCGGCGAGAGTTCCTGTCCGCGATAGGCATCGAAGGCCGACTGGCCGAAGATTTCGCGGGTCAGGCGGATGCAGTGGCGGAACTCCGCCCAGTCGTCCGGATGCGACATGTAGTTGAAGCGGATGACCGGCTTCGCTTTTGGGTCCGGCGAGCGCAGCGTCACCGAGCCGCGCGACTTCGAGCGCATCGGCCCGACATGCGCCTGGAACCCGTGCGACTTCGCCGCCGCCTTGCCGTCGTAGCGAACCGCCGCCGGGATGAAGTGATACTGGATGTCGGGATAGTCGACGCCAGCCTGTGAGCGCACGAAGGCGGCGGCCTCGAAATGATTGGTGGCGCCCAGGCCCGACTTGAAAAACAGCCATTGCGCCCCGATCATCGCCTTGGAGAACGGGTTCAGCACTGAATTCAGCGTGATCGGTCTGGTCGATTCCTGCTGGATATAGAGCTCCAGATGGTCCTGCAGGTTGCCGCCGACGCCGGGCCGGTCTGCCACGACGGCAATGCCGTTTTCGCGCAAATGCCCGGCCGGGCCGATGCCGGACAGCATCAGGATCTTTGGCGAATTGATCGACGATGCCGCGACGATCACTTCGCGTCGCGCCTTAACGACCTGAATCTGTTTGTGAGCTTCGATCTCGACGCCGATGGCGCGTTGATTCTCGATGATCACCCGGCGCGCGAAACCCTTGACCAGACTCACGTTTTTGCGCCTGAGCGCCGGCTTCAGATAGGCTGATGCCGCCGACCAGCGGCGGCCGCCCAGAATGGTCTGCTCCATCGGGCCGAAGCCTTCCTGCTTGGCGCCATTGTAGTCGTGGGTCAGTTCAAACCCTGCCTGGCGGCCCGCTTCGACGAAGGCGCCATAGAGCGGATTGCGGCGCGAGCCGCGCTGCACATGCAGCGGCCCACCGTGCCCGCGCCAGCCATCCTCGCCACCGTCCGAATCCTCCATGCGCTTGAAGTAGGGGAGCACGTCAGCAAAACCCCAGCCGGCGGCGCCCTGTTCTGCCCAATGGTCGAAGTCACGGGCGTGGCCGCGCACATAGACCATGCCGTTGATCGAGGACGAGCCGCCGATCACCTTACCGCGCGGCGTCGCCAGCACGCGGCCGCCCAGATGCGGCTCCGGCTCACTGGCGAACCCCCAGTCGTAGAGGCTCATGTTGAGCGGGATCGACAGCGCCGACGGCATCTGGATCAGAGGTCCGAGATCGGTGCCGCCGAATTCGATGACGATGACCGAATGCTTGCCGTCTTCCGACAGGCGGTAGGCCATGGCCGAGCCGGCGGAGCCGGAACCGATGATGACGAAATCCGCTTCAAGCATGGTTCATATGCGCCATAAAATCGGCGAGCGAAACGTTGCCGCCGGTAGCCATTACAAGGACGGTCTTTCCCGCCACATCCACTTTGCCGCCGAGCAGTGCCGCCAGCGAGGCCGCACCCGACGGTTCCAGCACCAGCTTCATCCGCTCGAAAGCGATCCGCATGGCGCGCCGCACCGACTGGTCGTCGACGGTGATGCCGCGGACACCCGCGGTCTTGACTGCGGCGAACGGCGCGTCGCCTGGCCGGCGCGACATCAGCCCGTCGCAGATCGACTTTGGTCCGATCGGCATGGTCTCGATGCTGCCATGCCCCAGCGAGGAACCCATGCCGTTGAACCCTTCGGGCTCGACGCCGATGATCCCGGTCGCCGGCGACAGATAGTGGAAGGCGAGCGAAACGCCGCCGATCAGCCCACCGCCGCCGACCGAGCAGAACAACAGGTCGGCGCTGGCGTCCTTGGCCGATAGCTGGTCGAGCGCTTCAAGGCCGGCACCCGCCTGGCCGGCGACGATCTCCGGATCGTCGAAAGGATGCAGCAGGGCCAGATCTTCGGTCTCCGCGATCTCGCGCGCCTTTGCGGCCGCGACTTCCTCGCGAGCCCGATCGTCATGATCGGTCAGTACGACGCGCGCGCCATAGCCTGCGGTGGCGTCCCGCTTGGCAGCCGGCGCATCGATCGGCATGACAACGGTGACCGGAATGCCGAGCGCCTGGCCGGCCGCGGCCAGCCCTTGCGCGAAATTGCCGGAGGAATAGGCGACGACGCCCTTCTTCGCCTCATCGGGCGAAAGCCGCTTCAGCCGCCAATAGGCGCCGCGAACCTTGAAGGATCCGGCCCATTGCAGCGATTCCGGCTTGATGAAGATCCGGGCCGCGCCGGTTTCCCTGGCCAGCGCCGTCGATTCCAGCAGTGGCGTGACCTGTGTCGCCTGGGAGGTGACGGCATAAGCCTGTCTGAGATGGTCGAGGGAGGGGACGAGAAGGTCTGCCATCATTCGCCTCGCGGATACCTTTTGCTCTCCTCGAGATTGTCGAGGTTCATGTGATTGCGCATGTACCGCTCGGACGCCTTCTGCAGCGGCTGGAAATCCCAGGGGTAATAGGCGCCGTTGCGCAGCGCCGGATAGACGACCCAGCGGCGTGCCTGGCTCTCGCGCACGGCGGCGTCGAAGCCGGCCATGTCCCAACGCACCCGCACCTTTTCCATGAATGCCGCCACAAGACCCGCATTGGCCGGGTCGTCGGCCAGATTGTCCCGCTCGAGCGGATCGGTTTCGAGATCGAACAATTGCGGCGGATCGAGTTCGCAATGAACGAATTTGTATCTGCCGTCGCGGATTGCCACCAACGGCGCATAGGAGCCTTCCGCGGCATACTCGATCAATACCGGTGCCGTGCGCTGCCCGCCCTTGGTGAGCGGCAGCAGCGACTGGCCATCGGTCCACGGCGCGATCGCCCCGATATCGATGCCGGCGAGGTCACAAAGCGTTGGTGCCACGTCGAGATTGGAGACCGGCGCCTCGATCAGGCCGGCACGAATGCCCTTGCCGGCAATCATCAACGGCACCCGCGCCGAGCCTTCGAAGAAGCTCATCTTGAACCACAGGCCTCGCTCGCCGAGCATGTCGCCGTGATCCGAACAGAACAGGATTATCGTGTCGTCGAGCATGCGCGTTCGCGTGAGAACGTCCAGGAGCTCGCCGACCTTGTCGTCGACATAGGAGATGTTGGCGAAATAGCCGCGCCGCGAACGACGCACCTGCTCGGGCGTGATCTCGAAAGAGGGATAGTCGCTGGCGTGGTACAGCCGCTGGGAATGCGTATCCTGCTCGTCATGCGCGATGAACCCGGTTTCCGGGTCCAGCGCCTGGCAATGCTCATAGAGATCCCAATACTGCTTGCGCGCGACATAGGGATCGTGCGGGTGCGACAGCGAGACGGTGAGGCACCATGGCCGATGGCCCGCATCGTCCTGTTCGCGTGAAAGCTGATAGAGCTTCTGCGACGCGAGGAACACGACCTCGTCGTCATACTCCATCTGGTTGGTGGTTTCCGCAACGCCGGCGCCGGTCACCGAACCCAGATTGTGATACCACCACTCGATGCGCTCGCCGGGTTTGCGGTAGTCCGGCGTCCAGCCGAAATCCGCCGGATAGATGTCGGTGGTCAGCCGCTCCTCGAAACCGTGCAACTGATCCGGTCCGACGAAATGCATCTTGCCCGACAGGCAGGTGTAGTAGCCGGCGGCACGCAGATGATGGGCGAAGGTCGGGATCGACGAGGCGAACTCGGCCGCATTGTCATAGACCCCGGTGCGCGATGGCAACTGGCCGCTCATGAACGACGCACGGCCCGGTGCGCAGAGCGGCGAGGCGGTGTAGTTCTTGGCAAAGCGCGCCGAACGAGCGGCCAGCGCTTTCAGATGCGGCGTGTGCAGGAATTCCGCCGGCCCATCCGGGAAAAAGGTCCCGTTGAGCTGGTCGACCATGACGATCAGGAAATTAGGTCGCTTCGCTGTCACTGTTTGTGCCGTCCGCCAAGTTTGGTTTCGAGATAATCCTCGACCAGCGCGATCGCGGTCGCGGCGTCGGGCACGCCGTCCTTCAGCGCGCGCCTGATGTAGAGCCCGTCGATCATCGCAGCCGTCGCTTCCGCGGCGCGGTCGGCTTCGGTCCTGGGCAGGATACCGGTCAATCCGCTCATCAGGTTCGAATGCAGCCGCCGGGCGTAGATTCTGAGCAGCCGGCGAAGCGACGATGATTGCTGCGCGTCGACATAGAAGGCGAGCCATGCGGCGATGGTCTCCGCCTGGAACTGGATGTCGGAAAAATTGACGGCGACCACGGCCGAGACGCGCTCGCGCGGGGAAGTGGTGGATTGGAGCGCGCGGCGCATGTCGGTGGTCAGTTCAGCCAGAATGTGCCGCATCGTCGCGAACAGCAGCTCATCCTTGGCACCGAAATAGTGATGGGCAAGAGCCGATGACACACCGGCGCGGCCGGCAATCTCCGACATGGTCACGTCAAGCGAGCCGCGCTGACCGATCGCCGAGATCGTCGCGTCGATGAGCGCCTTACGGCGCAATGGCTCCATTCCGACTTTTGGCATGTCGTTCCCGATTTCGTGCGGAGATTATTTTTTATTGACGCATCAATCAATAAAAAAATCGACGCTGACGCGACCTGCACCAAGCGATTGTTGCGTTGCGGCCCCTTCACGGCTCGGGGAGGAATGTTTATATTTGAACAATAAACGGCGAAGCTTTGGACGAGGCTGGCGCCAAGGATGGAGACCGCCATGACCGCATGCATCGTTGGCTGGGCGCATTCGCGTTTCGGCAAGCTTGAGGGCGAGACGCTCGAAAATCTGATCGTCAAGGTCGCGACGGACGCGCTCGATCATGCCGGCATCGGCCCGGACGAGGTCGACGAGATCGTGCTTGGCCATTTCAACGCCGGCTTTTCGGCGCAGGATTTTACGGCAAGCCTGGTGCTTCAGGCCGATGACCGGCTGCGTTTCAAGCCGGCGACACGGGTCGAGAATGCTTGCGCTACCGGCTCGGCAGCGGTCAGGCAAGGCATCCGCGCCATCGACGCAAACGCTGCCCGGGTCGTTCTGGTGGTCGGCGCCGAGCAGATGACGACCACGCCCGGGCCAGAGATCGGCAAGAACCTGCTCAAGGCGTCCTATCTGCCCGAGGACGGCGACACGCCGGCCGGTTTTGCGGGCGTCTTCGGAAAGATCGCGCAGGCCTATTTCCAGCGCTATGGCGATCAGTCGGATGCGCTCGCCATGATCGCCGCCAAGAACCACAAGAACGGCGTCGACAATCCCTATGCCCAGATGCGCAAGGATTTCGGCTATGAATTCTGCCGGCAGGAGAGCGAAAAGAATCCCTTTGTCGCTGGTCCGCTGAAGCGCACCGACTGTTCGCTGGTTTCCGACGGCGCCGCCGCCCTTATCCTTGCCGACACGGCGACGGCGCTGAAGATGCGCCGCGCGGTCGCCTTCCGTGCCAACGAGCATGTGCAGGATTTCCTGCCGATGTCGAAGCGCGACATCCTGACGTTCGAAGGTTGCGAACAGGCCTGGACCCGTGCACTGAAGAACGCCGGCGTGACACTCGACGATCTCTCCTTCGTCGAAACGCATGACTGCTTCACCATCGCCGAATTGATCGAATATGAGGCGATGGGGCTGGCCAAGCCGGGTGAGGGCGCCAAATTGGCGCTGGATGGCACAACGGCAAAAGACGGCCGCCTGCCGGTCAATCCCTCCGGCGGCCTGAAGGCCAAGGGCCATCCGATCGGCGCCACCGGCGTCTCCATGCATGTCTTGACCGCCATGCAGCTTGTCGGCGAAGCCGGCGGCATCCAGGTGCCGGGCGCGAAACTCGGCGGTATCTTCAACATGGGCGGTGCGGCCGTCGCCAACTACGTTTCCATTCTCGACCGGATCAGATAGACCGCCCGTATTACAGCGCCGCGCGCCGTTTGGGGCGCGCAAAGGACGCGTAACACTTTGATTTTGCGGGAGGTGACATGACAAATCCGGTTCTGATCGAGGTTTTGCGCGGCGCCATTGTCGAGAGCGCCCATCGGGGCGCGGTCGCTGTCTTCGATGCCGATGGCAAGCCGGTCCTGGAGATCGGCGACACGTCGAAGCCGGTCTTTCCGCGTTCTGCCGTTAAGGCGATCCAGGCCCTGCCACTTGTCGAAACGGGTGCCGCCGACGCCTATGGCTTCGGCGACCGCGAACTGGCGCTGGCCTGTGCCTCCCATTCCGGCGAGCCGGCGCATGTCGAATTGGCGCGGTCCATGCTGGCCAGGGCTGGGCTGGACGGGTCGGCGCTCGAATGCGGGACCCACTGGCCTTCGAACCATGACGCGGAGATTGCGCTCGCGCGTGCCGGCGGTTCACCAAATGCGCTGCATAATAATTGTTCCGGCAAGCATTCCGGCTTCCTCTGCACCTGCGTCCATTCAGACATCGCCCATCGCGGCTATGTGAGGCCGGATCACGCCTTGCAGGAAATGGTGCGCGACGCCATGCAGGCAGTCACCGGCGCTGTCCACAGCCCCGACGAACGCGCGATCGACGGCTGCTCGATCCCGACCTATGCGGTACCGCTCAGGAGTTTCGCGCTCGGCTTTGCCCGCATGGCCACGGCCCACGGCTTTGGCCCGGCGCGGGCGAAGGCCGCGAAGCGCCTGCTCTCCGCCTGCATGGCGGAGCCGTTCTTCGTCGCGGGCACCGGCCGTGCGGACCTGTTGCTGATGGAAGCCGCTCCCGGGCGAATTTTTGCGAAAGGCGGAGCCGAGGGCGTCCACTGTGCCGCAATTCCGCAACTCGGCCTCGGTATCGCGGTCAAATGCGATGACGGTGCCGGGCGCGCCGGCGACGCGATCGCAGCCGCTGTACTCGCTAGGCTGCTGCGGGCGGATGAAGCCTTGGCGGCGAAGCTGCTCGAACTTGCGAACGCGCCTATCGAAAGCCGGATTGGCGCCAAGGTCGGGGCGCTGAAGCCGACGCCGGCGTTGAATTGAAGGCAGCAATCAGCTGACGCGGGTCGCGCTCGACGGTCAGGTGCGCATAGCCGCTGCTGCCGGTCTGGGTGAGGTCAGACGTCACCGGCTCGGCCCAGCGCCGGCCCACAACCGCCCCGTTCGGCGCGCCATACGCCGACGACGATGCCGGTGCCTGCCTTGCGGGAATCATACCGGCCGCTCGACGCGCCTCATCTCCGGCGGCAACGGCTTGCCGAGCAGCCACTCGGCGCCTAAGTTCAGGGAATGAGCAGAGCTTTTACCCGCGAAGAAGACAGCGAAAACGCCATCGCTGGCGTTGGCGAGCGGCCGATCAGCACGCATCGTAACCTGGTGACGGAGCGCGGCCTGGCGCAGATCGAGGACAATCTGGCCGATCTGCGCGATATCATGGCGAAAGCGGAGCGGAAAGCCGACCGCGAGCGCATTGCTGTCGTGTCGCGCGACCTGCGCTACTGGACCGCGCGGCGCGAGAGTGCCGAGCTTTCCGTGCCGGAGCCCGGCAGCGATGTTATCCGCTTCGGCATGGGTGTCACGCTGGAAAGTGACGACGGCAAGAAGGTGCACTGGAAGATCGTCGGCGAGGACGAAGCCAATCCAGCCAAGGGCAGCATCTCGCATGTCTCGCCGATGGCGGTGGCCTTGTTTGGCAAGAAGGTCGGCGACGTCGCCAGCGTCAACGGCAAGGAGTGGGAGATCGTCAAGCTCTCGGAGAGTTAGTCTTCAAGCTTGACGACATGGTCGCGGAAGAATGCGGCGGCACCCGCTTCGTCGATCTCACCGGCAGCGATCATCATCACCAATTGGATGATCTCCTCCTGTTCGGCTTCGATGCTTAATCCGTTGAAATAGAGAAACAAGTCGGCCGCAGCGAAAGCCGTGCGCTTGTTGCCATCAACGAACGGATGGTTCTTCGCGATGCCGAAGAGATAGGCGGCGGCGAGTTCACTTAGATCTGGCTCGCCGTATGCTTCTTTCTGCTGCGGACGTGCGAGCGCCGATTCCAGCAGGCCTTCATCGCGGATGCCCGATGCGCCGCCGTGAAGACGCAATTGCTCGGCATGCATCGCCTGCACGAACTCTCGCGAATGATGTGCGGTCATTTTGCGAGCGCGCGGTAGGCAACCTCGTACTTCTTCATCCGCTCGCGCGCTACCTTCATCTTGCGCTCGAATTCTTCGGCAGAATCTTCCAATCGGCGCAAGCGAAGCTCTTGACCTTCCTGGACGACGACCACGTTGTCGCCTGTCTTGAGATTCAATCGATCGAGAAGCTCTTTCGGCAGAATCAGGCCGTCCGAATTACCGATCTTGCGAATTGTGGTGTTCATGATGAAACATCCTGTTGCAACGCTGATTATAACGCAGTGTACTCGATGTTGCAACAGAAATTATAACAGCATCAGCCTGCCGCCAGCATCCGATCCAGCAGCCGCTCCGCCGCTTCCGGAATGACCGTGCCCGGTGGGAAGATTTCCGCAGCACCTGCTTGCAGCACCGCGTCATAGTCCTGCGGTGGGATAACGCCGCCGGCCACGATCAGCATGTCGCCGCGGCCGAGTTTCTTCAGCGTGTCGCGCAATTCGGGGATCAGCGTCAGGTGACCCGCTGCCAGCGATGAGGCGCCGATGACGTGGACGTCATGCTGGATCGCCAGCTTCGCGATCTCTTCCGGTGTCTGGAACATGGCGCCGACGGTGACGTCGAAGCCGAGATCGGCGAAGGCCGTGGCGATCACCTTCTGCCCGCGGTCGTGGCCGTCCTGTCCCATCTTGGCCACGAGAATGCGCGGCTTGCCGCCGTTTTTCTTTTCGAAGGCATCAAGCTTGACCTGCAGCCGGTTGACCACCGGATTGTCGCCAAGCGCCTTGCGGTAGACACCGGAAATGGTCTGCACCGTGGCCACATGGCGGCCATAAGCCCTTTCCAAGGCGAACGAGATTTCACCGACAGTGGCATTGGCGCGCGCGGCGCGGATGGCGAACTCCAGCAGGTTGTCCTCGCCTTGGGCGGCACGGGTCAGCGTATCGAGCGCGTTTTCGACCGCGGCGACGTCACGCGTGCCTTTCAGCCGTTGCAGCTTCGAGAGTTGCCGGGCCCTGACCTCGGCATTGTCGATCTTCAGCACGTCGACCTCGATATCGGTCCCGGGGCGATGCGCATTGACGCCGACCAGCATCTGCTCGCCGGAATCGATACGCGCCTGCGTACGCGCCGCGGCTTCCTCGATGCGCAGCTTGGGTATGCCCTTTTCGATCGCCGCCGCCATGCCACCGAGAGCCTCGACCTCCTCGATATGGGCGAGCGCACGCGCCGCTAGGTCATGTGTCAGCCGCTCGAGATAGGCCGAACCGCCCCACGGATCGATGATCCGCGTGGTGCCGGATTCTTTCTGCAGGATGAGTTGCGTGTTGCGGGCGATGCGCGCCGAATGATCGGTCGGCAGCGCCATTGCTTCATCGAAGGAATTGGTGTGCAGCGACTGGGTATGCCCTTGGGTCGCGGCCATCCCTTCGATCATGGTGCGGATGATGTTGTTGTAGGGATCCTGCGCCGTCAGCGACCAGCCGGAGGTCTGGCAATGGGTGCGCAGGGACAGCGACCGTTCGTCCTTCGGCGCGAAATTCTTTTTCATCAGGGTCGCCCACAACAGGCGGGCGGCCCTGAGCTTGGCCACTTCCATGAAGAAGTTCATGCCGATCGCCCAGAAGAAGGAAAGGCGCGGCGCGAAACGGTCGATGTCGAGCCCTGCCGCGACGCCGGCGCGGGCGTATTCGATGCCGTCGGCAATCGTATAGGCGAGCTCCAGGTCGGCGGTCGCGCCGGCCTCCTGCATATGATAGCCGGAGATCGATATCGAATTGAACTTCGGCATGTTCTTCGAGGTGTAGGAGAAAATGTCCGAGACGATCCGCATCGAGGGCTTCGGCGGATAGATGTAGGTGTTGCGGACCATGAATTCCTTCAGGATGTCGTTCTGAATGGTCCCCGCCAGATCCTTCTGCGCGACGCCTTGTTCTTCCGCCGCCACGATGTAGAGCGCCATGATCGGCAGCACCGCGCCATTCATCGTCATCGACACGGTCATGTCGCCGAGCGGAATGCCGTCGAACAACTGCCGCATGTCGAGGATGGAATCGATGGCCACACCCGCCATGCCGACATCGCCGGCCACGCGCGGATGGTCTGAATCATAGCCGCGATGCGTGGCCAGATCGAAGGCAACCGAAAGACCTTTCTGGCCGGCGGCAAGGTTGCGCCGGTAAAAGGCATTGGACTCTTCGGCGGTCGAAAAGCCTGCATATTGCCGGATCGTCCAGGGCTGCTGGACATACATGGTCGGGTAGGGGCCGCGCACGAACGGCGCCAGGCCTGGATAGGTATCGAGATGCGGCAATCCCTTGAGGTCGCCCTGACTGTACAACTGCTTGACGACAAGACCTTCCGGCGTCGTCCGCTGTCCCTTGACCTCGACCGGTGCGCGGCGCGGCGGCACCCAGCCGATCTGACTGAAATCCGGAATCAAGAAGCGGCCCCGATGGATTGCTCGATGCGAACCGGCGACAGTGCCTCGCACAGCACGACACCCTCGGTGAAGGCAGGTCGCCGCTCTGCGTCCAGCGTTTCGACCGGACGCTCGCTTTTCAAGGGATGAAGCGTGGCGCCGACAATGGTCCGCTCGCCTGACTTGAAGGCAATGCCGCGCTGGGCGGCGGCAGTGCGGACGCGCTGCTGGATATATCCGTCCCGAAGGCTGGACAGCACGCCACCCTCTGCCTCGATCGCCTGCAACTCCGCCCACGCTGCTTCGCAAAGATCTGACGTCAGCGCTTCGACCGCGCCGGAGCCATGGGCGGGATCTGTGACATGATCGACATGGCTTTCATTGGCCATGATCAGTTGCGCATTACGCGCGACGCGGCGGGCAAAAGCCGCCGGCAGGCCGTGCGCGATCGTATGCGGCAGGATTGAGATCGAATCGGCGCCTCCCGCCGCCGCGGCGAAGCAGCCGATCGTCGTGCGCAGGATGTTGTTTTCGGGGTCCAATGCCGTCATCATGCGAAATGATGTCTCGGCATGGATATTGGCCGTGGAATTGGGGATCGAGCAGGCCTCCTGCACCCGTGCCCACAGCCTGCGCAGGGCCCGCACTTTGGCCATAGACAGGAACTGGTCCTGGTCGACGCTGAGCGCGAAACCGATATGAGGCGCGGCATAGACGAGCGGCTGCCGCGCCTTCTCGAACATCCTCAGATACGAAACCGCCGAAGCGAGCATGATGCCGAGTTCCTGCGCTTCCGTGGCGCCGGCATTGTGAAAGACGCGACCGTCCGCCTCCAGAAGCACACCGGGGACGCCCATCGAGAAGAAATGCGCCAGCGATTGCGGCATCGATTCCTGCAGCGCCTCGATCGACATGCGCAGTCGTCCGGTGCCGGCGAGGATAGCCGCCGGATCGATGCCGAAGGAAAGGTTGAGCTTTGCCGGATCGGAGCGGCGCTTGCTCAGGAACGCCACCAGCCAGTCGGCCATGGGGCGGCTCCACGGGTGGGTATCGATGCGGATCTGGACCCGGTTGAGGGGTACGCCCTCTAGTACCGTCTCCAGTGCCTGCGCCGTCCTCGGCAGGCCGTAGCCGAACGCGTTCGGAGCACCCTCGAAGACGAGCGACAGTCCCGTCGCGCCCTGCGCGATATCTTCCAGGACCTGGGTCTTGGCGCGATCGACATCGGGGTCGTCGACGCGCTGGCTGACGATCCAGGGCAATTGAGGATTGGCGCGCACGATCGGTTCCGTTCCGGTCGCGCGATCATAGAGCGGCTCGACGCGGATGTTGTCGTCGGTGTGCGAGACCAGCTTTTCCTCAAAGGATGCGCCGGCCAACGCCTTTTCCGCCAAGGCCAGCCATTGCTGACGCTGCGCATCCATTGGCTCAACATCCCTGGTCAAGGCTCCGGCGCCCATTCATCGTCCTCGTTCTATGTGGCCGCACCAGCCCGGGCAGCCCAGTCTACGGTCCCCGGACGGTTATCGCAATGCGCATCCAAGGCCTGAATCCCACCACCAGATATTCGATCCACCTGATATAGGTTGGCTTGCGTGGACCGACCATGGACGATTGCCAAACACCGTCGAAATTCGCAAGTTCCAAAATCCGCTCCTGGCGATTGGTCCGGGTTTGGACGATTGGCCCTGATTGGACGATAGCCCTGATTGGATGATTGGCCTCGCTTTGGACAATTGTCATTGTCGCTATGCAACGGCCTCACTATACCTTCGGACAAAGGCTGGCCTTAGACACATCACTTTGCGGAGAACCGACATATGGCTGACGATACCAGTATTTTCATCGGCGCCAGCCGCAGGCCCGACGACAGCTATCAGCGCGCCGAAAATCTGCTGCTGCAATACGGCAACCGCCACGGCCTGGTGACCGGCGCCACCGGTACCGGCAAGACTGTCAGCTTGCAGATCCTGGCCGAAGGTTTTTCGAATGCCGGCGTGCCGGTATTCTGCGCCGACATCAAGGGTGACCTTTCCGGCATCGCCATGATGGGCACCGCCCAGGATTTCCTTGTCAAGCGGGCAGAACAGGTCAAGCTTGACCCTTACGACTTTCAGGAATTTCCGGTCATCTTCTGGGATCTGTTCGGCGAGCAGGGCCACCCCATCCGCGCGACCATTTCGGAAATGGGACCGCTGCTCCTGTCGCGGCTGATGAACCTGACCGACGCTCAGGAAGGCATCATGAACATCGCCTTCCGCATCGCCGATGAGGAAGGGCTGCTCCTGCTCGACATGAAAGACCTGCAGGCGCTGCTCGCCAACATCGCCGAGCGCGCCGAAGAGATCAGCGCCCGTTACGGCAACGTCACCAAGCCGTCAGTAGGGGCCATTCAGCGCACGCTGCTGGTGCTGGAGCAGCAGGGCGCGGCGAATTTCTTCGGCGAGCCGGCTTTGCGGATCGCCGACATCATGCGCACCACGCGTGACGGTCGCGGTGCCATCAGCGTGCTCGCCGCCGACAAGCTGATGATGAATCCGCGCCTCTACGCGACGTTCCTGCTTTGGCAGATGTCGGAGTTGTTCGAGGAACTACCCGAAGTCGGCGACCCCGACAAGCCGAAGCTGGTGTTCTTCTTCGACGAGGCGCACCTCTTATTCGACGAGGCGCCGAAGGTGCTGATCGACCGGGTCGAGCAAGTGGTCCGCCTGATCCGCTCCAAGGGCGTCGGCGTCTATTTCGTCACGCAGAACCCTTTGGATATCCCCGAAAAGGTCCTGGCCCAACTCGGCAACCGCGTGCAGCACGCGCTGCGCGCCTACACGCCGCGGGAGCAGCAGGCGGTGAGGACGGCGGCCGAAACTTTCCGGCCCAATCCGGACTTCGACTGCGCCACTGCCATCACCCAGCTCGCCACCGGCGAGGCGCTGGTTTCGACGCTGGAGGCCAAGGGCATTCCGTCCATGGTCCAGCGCACGCTGATCCGTCCGCCGTCATCGCGGCTTGGACCCATCACCCCCGCCGAGCGGCAGAAGCTGATCGGGGAAAGCCCGGTCACCGGCCAGTACGACCAGGTCATCGACCGCGAGTCAGCTTTCGAGATGCTGCAGAAGAAGGCCAAGGAGGCGCAGGACGCCGAGGCGCAGGCGCAGCAGGCAGGCACCGGCGGCTCGCGCTGGACCATTCCAGGCTTCGGCAATGACGATCCCGCACCGCAGTCCGGCGGCAGGCGCGCGCCTGCGCCGCGCCCGTCCAACCGCCAGACGGTGGCGGAAGCCGCAATCAAGTCGGTCGTGCGCTCGGTCGGCTCTTCGGTCGGCCGTGCGATCGTGCGCGGAATATTGGGCAGCCTGTCGCGGGGGCGGTAGAATCGGGCAGCGGCGTTGCCGCTGTCCTGTGAGCTCAGAAAATCGCGTCCGTCACCGCTTTGACTGGTCCGAGCAGGACCGATCCATCCGGCACGCCGGCGTCGATCGGGATTGCCTTGTGGTTGGCCGTCGCCACCATCGGCTGGCGGGCGTCGCTGGTCACGATGACCGGCGTCTTGGAGGGCACGCGATCGTAAAGGTCGATAATGTCCTGGTTCATCAGGCGCACGCAGCCCGACGACACCGATTTGCCGATCGAGCGCCACTCCGGCGAGCCGTGCAGGCGATAGAGCGTGTCCACATTGCCCTGGAAGAGATAGAGCGCGCGCGCGCCGAGCGGGTTCTTCAAGCCGCCGGGCATGCCGCCATTGTCGGCGCTATACTGCTTCAATTCCGGCTGGCGGGCGACCATCTCATCCGGCGGCGTCCATTTCGGCCATTTCTGCTTCCATTGGACGACGGCGTCGCCCGACCACTCGAAGCCGGCGCGGCCGAGACCGACGCCATAACGGATGGCCTGGCCGCCCGGGCGAACCAGATAGAGGAAATGGCCTGTCGTATCGACGACGATGGTTCCCGGCTTCTGGCCGGTCGGGTCGGGCACGATCTGGCGCAGGAACTGCGGATCGATCCTGTCGACCGGGATGGCCGGCAGATCGAAGCCGCCATCGCTGACCGCCGCGTACATCGACGCATAGTCGGCAAGCGGAGGCTCGACATAGGGTGGTGGCGGCGGCTCGGCCGGCCCGGGGCCGGTGGTGGCGCATGCCGAAACCGCGATCGAGGCGGCGCCCAGGGCTGCGGCGTTGAGGAAGCCGCGACGGCTCAGGCGATAGGATTCGATTTCGGTTATGGACATGGCTGCCTTCTTTAAGACTCAAATCGCAACAAAGCGTCAACACGCCGACATCCGCTGCGGGTACCTGACAACACCTGAGGCGATAGGCGGTTCCGATTCTGGCCCGAACGTGGACAAACAAAGGCGAAGCTGTGACTGCGCCGCCACTGTGGCGTTGGGGCCACAGGTCCGCTATCCACCGGGTACGAGGGCCTCCAGCGACGGCAGGATCAGGGCCGGCGGCAAGTCCCGGTATTCCTCCGGCTGGTTGGAGCGGTTGATCCAAACCGTGCGGAAGCCGAATTTGGTGGCGCCCGCTATGTCCCAGCGATTGGAAGACTGGAAGGAGATCGCGCCGGGATAGAGCCGCCAATCCGTGGCGACCATGTCGTAGACCGCCGGATCGGTCTTGAAGCGACGCACCGCATCGACCGAATAGATGTTGTCCAGGACCTGGTCGAGTGCCGCGGACTTGACCGCCGCCTCCAGCATTTCGGGCGAGCCATTAGAGAGGATCGCCAGCCTGGCGCCCGAGGCCTTGAGCGCCTTCAGCACGGCCGGCACTTCGGGATAACAGTCCAGCCTCCAATAGGCCTCCAGCAGCTTTGCCTTGAGACTGGGATCGGCCGAAGGGACCTTGCGCAAGGCGAAGTCCAGCGCCTGTTCCGTCAACTGCCAGAAGTCGGCGTAGGCGCCCATCAACGTGCGCACCCAGGAGTATTCAAGCTGCTTGGCGCGCCAGATTTCGGACAGGAGCTGGCCGTCGGGGCCGATCGCGCCTGCATGGCGGCGCACGGCCGCATGCACGTCGAATAGCGTGCCATAGGCGTCGAAAACATAGGCGGCGTATTGCATGGCAACAGTTTTGAGGCGAGGCGGGACAAGGTGCAAGCCTTGATTGCATCGCACCCGTCGCTGGCCTCAACAAAACTCCCCAATGCTGGTTGACGGCAGCGGCCAAAGCATCATCCAATGTTGTCACACAAGATCGACCGGAACAGGAAAACGCGATGACACTGGCGGCGGCGGCGCAATCCGCGACATGGACTTTCGTCGATGGCGATTGGTACGAAGGCAATGTCGCCATTCTGGGGCCGCGCAGCCACGCCATGTGGCTCGGCACCAGCGTGTTTGACGGGGCTCGCTGGTTCGAGGGCGTGGCGCCCGATCTCGAACTTCATGCCGCACGCGTCAATGCCTCGGCGATCGCGCTCGGCCTCGCGCCAAACATGACGCCCGAGCAGATCGTCGGGCTGACCTGGGACGGATTGAAGAAATTCGACGGCAAGACGGCGGTCTACATCAGGCCGATGTACTGGGCCGAGCATGGCGGCTACATGGGCGTCCCGGCCGATTCCGCCTCGACCCGTTTCTGCCTCTGCCTCTATGAATCGCCCATGATCTCGCCGACCGGCTTTTCCGTGACCGTATCGCCGTTCCGGCGCCCGACCATCGAAACCATGCCGACCAACGCCAAGGCCGGCTGCCTCTATCCCAACAACGGCCGCGCCATCCTCGAGGCCAAGGCGCGCGGCTTCGACAATGCGCTTGTGCTCGATATGCTGGGCAATGTCGCGGAGACCGGAAGCTCGAATATCTTCCTGGTCAAGGACGGCCATGTGCTGACGCCGGCGCCCAACGGAACCTTCCTGTCCGGCATCACCCGCTCGCGCACGATGACGCTGCTCGGCGACTATGGGTTCAGGACGACCGAAAAGACGCTGTCGGTGCGGGATTTCCTCGAAGCCGACGAAATCTTCTCGACCGGCAACCACTCCAAGGTGGTGCCGGTCACCCGCGTCGAGGACCGCGACCTGCAACCCGGCCCGGTGGCCAAGAAGGCACGCGAACTCTATTGGGATTGGGCGCATTCGACGTCAGCTGGCTGAGGTCCGGCCTTTTTGTCGCTGCGCGGTTGGCCCCAGGAAAAGCGTGTGACAGTTTTCGGGAACCCGCTTAGAAAGGGAACCGGCGCTTCATTTCCGGAGTTGCTCCAGCTCAATCCCGACCTATCTTACTCCGGTATCCACACCGGATTTTCCACGAGGGAGTACTACCCATGGCTTTCGAATTGCCCGCTCTGCCCTACGACTATGAGGCCCTGCAGCCCTATATGTCGAAAGAGACGCTGGAGTATCACCACGACAAGCATCACAAGGCCTATGTCGACAACGGTAACAAGCTCGCCGCCGAAGCCGGCCTCGGCGATCTTTCGGTCGAAGAGGCGGTCAAGCAGTCGTTCGGCAAGAACGCCGGCCTCTTCAACAATGCCGCCCAGCATTACAACCACATCCATTTCTGGAAATGGATGAAGAAGGGCGGCGGCGGCAACAAGCTGCCTGGCGCGCTGCAGAAGGCTTTCGACAGCGATCTCGGCGGCTACGACAAATTCAAGGCTGATTTCATCGCCGCTGGCACGACGCAGTTCGGTTCGGGATGGGCCTGGGTTTCGGCCAAGGACGGCAAGCTGGCGATCTCGAAGACGCCGAACGGCGAAAACCCGCTGGTTCATGGCGCATCGCCAATCCTCGGTGTCGACGTCTGGGAACACTCCTACTACATCGACTACCGCAACGCCCGGCCGAAATACCTCGAGGCCTTCGTCGACAGCCTGATCAATTGGGATCACGTGCTCGAGCTCTACGAAAAGGCAAATGCCTGATCGATCTTCCGAAAAGGCCCGGCACCCCCGGGCCTTTTCTTTTAAGTCGAAGCCCCACCGCAGCCAGAGTCGTCCAAATTCATGCGGAGAGAAGGGAATATTCCTCCTCCCACAGCCGTTAACGTCCTGTCCTGAAATGCCTTCATCACGGAGCCAAATGAATGAGAAAGCTTGTCATCGCCATCTCTATGCTCGCACTCGCCGCGTCGGCGGCCTTTGCCGATCCCGTCCTCGGCCGGCAGGCACTGATGAAGGAACGCGGAAAGATCGTCGGCGGCCTGTCGAAAGTGGTCAAGGGCGAGGAACCTTTTGATGCCGCCGCGGTGCTGACGCAGTTGCAGGCATTGCAGGCAAATGCCGAGAAATTCGACGTAGAGGCCTTGTTCCCGAAGGGCAGCGATTCCGGCGACACCACGGCGGCGCCAAAGATCTGGGAAGACATGGCCGGCTTCAAAACGGCCGAGGATAAGTATCTTGCCGACGTCAAGGCCTCGGTCGCGGCGGCTCCGGCCGACGTCGACGCGCTGAAGACACAGATCGGCACCATCGGCTCGGACTGTGGCACCTGCCACCAGAGCTACAGGGTCAAGAAGGGCTGATCGCCTGATATGGCATGGCTGAAGAAGCTCGTCGGCGCGGCCCTCGTTCTGGGCGTCGCCGGCGCGGCCGCCGGGTGGCTGCTGTCGGCACCCGTCAGGCTTGATGCGACCGCTCTGGCGCAACTCGGCCCAGGCGATGTTGTCCGGGGCAAGCGCATTTTCTATGCCGGCGGCTGCACCTCATGCCATGCGAAGCCTGGGTCGCGGGGCGATGCGCGGCTTCAACTCGTGGGCGGGCTTGAACTCAAGACGCCGTTCGGCACCTTCGTGCCTCCCAATATTTCGCAAGATCCCAATGATGGCATCGGCGCATGGTCGGTCGGGGATCTCGCCAATGCCATGCTGAAGGGTGTTTCGCCCACGGGTGAGCATTTCTATCCGGCCTTTCCCTACGCCTCCTACGCGCGCATGAAGCCGTCTGATGTCGCCGACCTCTACGCTTTCCTGAAGACGCTTCCCGCCGTCGCCGGCAAGGCGCCGGGCAATTCGCTGGCGTTCCCTTTCAACATCCGGCGAGGCATTGGCCTGTGGAAGCGCCTCTATCTCAGCGACCAGCCTGTCATTCCCCTGCCTGATGGCACGCCGGGACTCGCGATGGCAGGCCGCTACCTGGTCGAAGGACCGGGTCATTGCGGCGAATGCCATACGCCGCGCGACTTGGCTGGCGGCACCAGGAAGGGCCAATGGCTGGCCGGCGCCGTCGCCGCCGAGGGTTCGGGCATCGTGCCAAACCTTACTTCGGGCGAGGGGGGTATCGGCAGCTGGTCCGCATCCGACATCGCAAATTACCTGGAAACCGGGTTCACGCCGGATTTCGATTCCGTCGGCGGCGCCATGGTCGATGTGCAGCGCAACATGGCCGAACTGACGGCGGACGACCGCGCGGCGATTGCCGCCTATCTCAAGGCGATACCGCCGCACCCCAACGGCTATCCGGCTCGCAAGAAAAGCACGAAATAGGTCGGGAATCCATAAAGTGGGAAGGGCCCGCATCTGTAGGATGACGAATATGCGCCAAGCCCTGAGTGCATTATGGGCCATTGATAGTCCGTTGCGCGACTGGCTTACCTCTGCGAGATAGTACATCCAGCCCAATCCAGGGACGCTTAACTATGCTCGCCGTCTATGGCGAAGGTCGTGGCGTCCGTGTTGTTTGGCTGCTCGAGGAATTAGGATTGGCTTGTCGGCTGCGCCCGGTCGATCTGCCCGCAATCGAGATGATCGCGGCTTTCTCGCGATCAACCCCGCCGGCTTCATTCCCGCACTGCAGGACGGCGAGACGATCATGGTCGAATCGATCGCGATTCTTGAGTACCTGCTCGCCCGCCACGGCTCAGATTCGCTTGCCGTCGCCCCGCACGATCCCGCTTTCGCCTCCTATCTGCAATTTCTTCACCTAGGCGAGGCCGGGCTCGCCGGCCGATGAACGCCGTCTTAGTCGGTCGCGAACTGGCGCCCGAAGCCGAACGAGATGCCCGGGTTACCCGCTGGGCATTGGAGACCTTCGAGAGCCGGCTGGGGTTGGTTATCCGCCGCCTCGCGGATTGCCCCTATCTCGCCGGCGAGCGGTTCACTGCTGCCGATATCTCGGTGAGCTACGCCCTCCTGCTCGGCCTGCGAACTGGTAACTATGTCCCCGGTCTATCGAGCGGGACTATCTCGCTCGCACGACGGCACGCCCCGCCTACGCCCGAGCAATGGAAAGCTGTCAGGCCACCAAGGCTTGGGCGGCGAGATCACCGGGATTGTGGTGCTCGCTTCATCGAAGCGGCCAAGCGCCTGGTTGAGCAGTCGCGAAAAGTTCCTCATGGGGGTCTACCAATTAGGGGGCCTCCTCGCATGGTTCAGCTGGCTTCAATCCGGCCGTGGCTCCACGCTTACGAGTCTACTTGCCTAATCTTCGGACTGCAGGTGACGATCGCCGAGGAAATCGAAGCCCGTCTCAAAGAAATGATTGTAGTTGCAGGTCATTTCCTCGCCCGGGGCGATGTCGCGCAAGGCGTAGGTTTCCTCGGGTGACGAGACATCGCAATTCGGCTCGTCGTCATGGTTCATGTAACGGGCGTCGTCGGCTTCGAAGACGATATAGGCCGGGTCGCGCCGGTCGGGATAGGAATAGCGGTCGAGATAGTTCTTTACCGGCCCGGTCTCGCCCTCATAGGTCTCGACGTCGATGATCCGGTCGAACCGGGGGTCGAGCTTCCAGACCAGCGTGCCCTTGGCAATGTGGTTCTTGGCAAACACACCGATGCCCTGGATCGGCGATTTGTCGAGATAGACGTCGACGAGCAGCATAATGGACCCTTGTGCGAATGTGGGCTTCATGCCCGGGAAAATCGTGCTTGGGTAGCGCGCGACCGTTGCAATTGCGAGCGGAAATCAGCTGGGCGGAATTCAAAAAATATGATCGGCAGACGTGAGTCGCCTGGCTTCAGCGCTGTTGCAAGGCCAGGCGGACACCCAGGGCGCAATAGATGCCGCCGACAACCTTGCCCTGCCATTTCAGCACTGTCGGATTTTGGCGCAGGAAACCGCCCAGCCGCCCTGCGCTCACGGCAAACACAACCGTGCTGAAAAGCCCCAGCATGACGAAGATGATCCCCAATACGGCTAACTGAACCATCGCCGATCCGTTTTCGGGCCGCACGAACTGAGGCAGGAAAGCGAGGAAGAAAAGCGCGGTCTTGGGGTTGAGCACCTCGGTCAGGACGGCCTGTCGAAACGCCTTTCCGGCAGAGATCGCGAGCGCGCCGGCGGTCGGATCGATCGGCGCTTTCTCGATGATGGCGCGAATGCCGAGGTAAACGAGGTAGGCCGCGCCGATATACTTTATGATGCTGAACAGCGTCGCCGAAGTAGCGATGATCGCCGAGATGCCGACCATCGCCATCACGGTATGAAACACATCGCCGGCCGCGATCCCGGCGCCGGTGGCGATCCCGACCCTGGTTCCCGAACTCGTTGCGCGCGCGATCGTCAACAGTGTGGCCGGACCTGGAATGAAGACAAAACCGAACACAACCGCGATATAGGCTATCAATGTGGACAGATCGATCACCGCGGCGTTCCTCCGTAAACTATGCCTTGTCCGTTACCTTCAGCGTGAAGGCATAAGTATAGGCGATCTCCTCCAGGCGCGAAAACCGACCGGAGGCACCGGCATGGCCGGAATCCATGTTGATTTTGAACAGCACCGGATTGGCGCCCCTCTTGCGGTCACGGAGCCGCGCCACCCACTTGGCCGGCTCCCAATAGGTGACGCGCGGATCGGTAAGGCCGGCGAGCGCCAGGATCGGCGGGTAGTCGAGTGCTGCGACATTGTCGTAGGGCGAATAGGCGGCGATCGTCCGGTAATCGTCGGCCGACGCAATCGGATTGCCCCATTCCGGCCATTCCGGCGGGGTCAGCGGCAGCGTCGCGTCGAGCATGGTGGTAAGCACATCGACGAACGGAACCTCGGCCACGATGCCGCCGAAGCAATCCGGCGCCATGTTGGCGATGGCGCCCATCAGCATGCCGCCGGCCGAGCCGCCCTGCGCGACGATGCGGTCATGCGCGGTATAGCGCTCGGCCACGAGATGGCGGGCGCACGCGATGAAATCGGTGAAGGTGTTCATCTTGTGCGCCCGCTTGCCGTCATCGTACCAGCCATAGCCCTTGTCCTTGCCGCCGCGGACATGGGCAATGGCAAAGACGAGGCCGCGATCGACCAGCGAGAACCAGTTGGTATTGAAGGCGGCCGGAACGGCAATGCCGTAGGAACCATAGCCGTAGAGCAGGCAAGGCGCGGAGCCGTCCAGCGGCGTGTCGCGGTGATGCAGAAGCGAGATCGGCACCAATTCACCATCGGCCGCGGGCGCCATCAGCCGCCTCGTGACGTATTGATGCGGGTTATGGCCGGACGGCACTTCCTGGGTCTTGAGCAGCACACGCTCACGGGTGCGCATCTTGTAGTCGAACATCTGCGACGGCGTCGTCATCGACGAGTAGGAAAAGCGCATCATCTCGGTGTCGTATTCCAGGGCCCCTGAAAGGCCGAGCGAGAAGGCTTCCTCATCGAAGAAAATCAGATGCTCTTCGCCGCTGGCACGGTCACGCACGACGATACGCGGCAGGCCTTCCTTGCGCTCGAGCCGGACCATGTGGTCCTTGAAGCCGATCACCGACAGGATCAGCCGGCCCGGTTCATGCGGCACCAGTTCCTGCCAGTTGGCGCGGACCGGATCGCTTGCCGGCGCCGTCATGATCTTGAAGTCCTTGGCACCATCTGCATTGGTCAGGATGAAGAATATGTCGCCGCCTTCCTCAAGTTCATATTGAAGGCCGGTCTCGCGCGCCGAAACCAGCTTGGGTTCGGCAAACGGATCGCTGGCGCTCAACAGGCGGTATTCCGAAGTCTCGTGATCGTTGATGCCGATCATGATCCATTGATTGTTGCGGGTTCCGTCGACGTCCATGAAGAAGCCGGGGTCGGTTTCCTCGTAGATCAGGCGGTCTCTTTCGGGGTTCTGTCCAAGTGCGTGGAACAGAACCTTGGACGGCCGGTGGTTTGGATCGAGACGCGTGTAGAAGAACCCGTCATTGCCCGCGTCCCAGACGCCCGAACCGCCGGTGGCGGGAATCTGGTCCGCCAGTTCCTTACCATCGGCAAGGTCGCGCACACGCAGCGTGTAGAATTCGGAACCCTTGTCGTCGAAGGCCCACAGGAGCTTGCGATGATCGGCCGAATGATCGACGCCGCCAAGCCGGAAATAGGCCTTGCCCTCGGCCTCGGCGTCACCGTCGAGCAGGATCTGCTCGGGCCCGCCGTCGCGCGGCATGCGGAAATAGCGCGGCTGCTCGCCGCCGAGCTTGAAGGAAGAGCCATAGGCGTAAGGCCCGTCCTTCATAGGAACGGATGAATCGTCTTCCTTGATGCGGCCCTTCATTTCCTTGAAGAGCTGCTTTTGCAAATCTGACGTGTCGGCCATCAGCTTCGACTGGTAGGCATTTTCGGCTTCGAGTTCGGCGCGGATCCCAGGATCGAGCAAGGAGGGATCCCTGAACATCTCCTGCCAGTTATCCGCCCGCAGCCAGGCATATTCGTCGGTTCGCGTGATGCCGTGATGCGTGTCCGAGACTGGCCGCTTCTCGGGGGAAGGGGCGCTGACGATTGGAAATCGGGAAGTCCTGGTCATTGCGTCTCGCTCTGGAAATATCTTGAATGACGAATGAACACACCGATCAGGGCGGGTTCAAGAGCAGTTGCGTAGAGGTGGTGTGGGCCCATGAGGTGGCCGGGAGGAGGGAAGATGACTATTCGGTCTCGTATTGCTGCGGCCTTCGCCGTTGCTTCGCTAACTCTGGTCTTTGCCGGCCAGTCTCATGCGACCGTATTCGCGGCTTGGCAAGTGGCCAATGTGCCGTTCGGCGACACGCTCAATGTGCGCAAATATCCGTCGGGAACATCCCAGAAACAGGCCGCCTACCGAACGGGGCCGTCCTGCAGATGACCGGGAGATGCACCGGCGGCATAGCCCTGCTCGATATCGCCAATCAACCGGCATGGAAACAGCAGCAGACGGTTCGCTATCGCTGGTGCGAAATCTGGCATGACCCCGCCAAGAACGGCGTCTTCGTCACCGGCTGGGCCTATAGCGGATACATCGCGCCGTTTTGACCGGGGAATGGCCTGATTGATGGCGGGATGGTTTGGCAACCTATGGTTTCGTGGACAGGTGTGAACAACCAAGCTTGTCGGTGTGGTCGCCAAGCAAACCGGAGCATTGAAACTTGTTTTGTGAGTTATCGCGAATGTAACGATTAGCTGACCCGACGTCAGCCTTTGTCCGTTTGGCGACCGAAATATCGAAAAATTACATGGTGCACGAAAGATTGAAGCTGATCGCGCAATAGTTGACCAACATTCGTAAATATAATGCAGAGAGCGAATTGACTTACTTGACGTGTGGCCGCATTGATGTCCCTGTGACGCGAATCGTCGCAGCTCTATCTGCGCAAAATTCGTGCAATGCCCTGTTTGTAAAAAGGGGCACAGATCGACGTAACTCTTGTTGGGGCCTGAAGACCATGGATATTGTCGAAACACCTTCCAGAAACAATGATGCGCTGATCGAGCTTACCGCCGATGTGGTGGCTGCCTATGTCAGCAACAATCCCGTGCCGGTCGGCGAACTGCCGAACCTGATATCCGATGTCCACGCCGCTCTCGGGCGTGTGGGCGGAACCGTCGAACAGCCGCCTGCCGACAAGCAGAAGCCGGCTGTCAACCCGAAACGCTCGGTTCATGACGACTACATTGTCTGTCTTGAAGACGGCAAGAAGTTCAAGTCGCTCAAGCGTCACCTGATGACCCACTACGATCTGACGCCCGATCAGTATCGCGAAAAGTGGAACCTGGACCCAAGCTATCCGATGGTTGCCCCGAACTACGCGGCGGCCCGTTCGCAGCTTGCCAAGAAGATGGGCCTTGGCCGCAAGCGCAAGGCGCGGTAGTCGCGGCTTGCCGGATTAGAACTGAAATCAAACGGCGCCTTCGGGCGCCGTTTGATTTTGCGGGCGAGTGCAATTCCAGGAAAAGTGTGAACCGGTTCCCCGGGAAAAGCGCGTAGCGCTTTCCCTAGGGAATTGCGTCAAAACAAGGAAGATCGGGCAGAAGCCTGTCAGGCGGTCTGCGCGAGCGCCATCTCGGCATCGCGTTTGATGCGCTTGACCATCGAGCGAAGCCCGTTGGCGCGCTGGGGTGACAGGTGTTCGTCGAGGCCGAGTGCCTTCAGCGTCGCTTCAGCGTCGGTTTTCTGGATTTCGCTGGCCGTCTTTCCGGAAAACAGCGCCAGCATGATCGCGACCAGTCCGCGCACGATATGGGCGTCCGAATCGCCCGTGAAGGTGATGACGGGATCGGCGCCCGGACCCCGTTCGGTGGTCAGCCAGACTTGGCTGACGCAACCTGGCACCTTGTTGGCGGCGTTGCGCTCAGCATCGGGAAAGGGAGGCAGCGCTTCGCCAAGCTCGATGACGTAACGATAGCGGTCCTCCCATTCCTCGAGGAACGAGAAGTCGTCGCGGATCGTCTGGATCGTGGTCGTCATGACCCGGATATAGTCACGCGATGGCGCCGCGTCACGGAAAAACAAGAACACCGCGGACGTCGAGAGGGCAGACGGTCCGCGGTGCGCCGTCGAGACGGCCTAATTCTTTATCGGCAGGTTGACCGTTTGGGGCAGGACGATTTCTTCCGGCACGCTGCCCGTCAGTGTCGAGACGTCGGGGCCGGCGGACTTGTCGTCCAGCATGGCGGCCGCGATCTTGGCGGTCTCCTTGGCGCGTGCGGTGATGGTGTGCATCGCCGATTTCCCGGTTTCGCAGACATCGGGCTTGCGTTCGCAGATACCGGCGATGTCGCCGACGGCGTCCCGCGCCGCGAACAGGGCCTGGATCGGCCCGACGCTTTGCTGGCCCGTTTCATCGGACCCGACACCCAGCGGCAGCGCCAGCAGCACCAGTGAAAACCAGAAAGCCATTCTTATCAGGAAGAACATGCCTTGCCTCTCGTCGTGACCGGATCATGCATCATAGGGCACGACCTCTTTTATGGGCAGGATGTTGGCACACAGGCACAAAGGACGGCTTGCATGATCGCCGAGAATTTTCCTCAAATTTTAGGCAAATTCGAGACGAAGCGTTTTGTTGTCGATTTGTTTCATATCGGGACGATTCTCGTTACCATTCGATAACCATCTATCTGGTTGTTTCTACCGGATTTTTCGCAAATGGACGCGATCCCGTTCCTGCCTCTTAGCCGCTGATGACGGGCATTCGCGAATAACCCTCCGTTTACTATGGCTGCATTTGCCCGGGCTTTCGGCGGCCGTCATCCCGATATTTGCCGCAGGGCCGGCCTTGGTCGGCCCTGCCTTATCCATTCCTTAAACGCTGGATGCGAGTTTCAAAGCCACCACCCAAGACGATCTGCAAAAGCAGAGCTGTTCACGACGAGTGCGAGTGCGTTGAGTTGATGCCGATCGAGGCCAGATACGCTGAATTGCCTGGCGCAATGGCGGCCGGTTGTGAACGCATGGTTCATCCCAGCATTCTCGGGCGCAGCGACCGCGAGCGCCAGCGCCGTTTCATCGGCGTGATGCTGGCCGCGCCGTTCTTTGCAGCGGGTGCCGCGGTCACGCTGGTTACGTCGGGCATGGGGGCTGCGGTGACCATGGCCGCCATTTTCGCGGCCTTCGGTCTGTGCTGGTTCGTCGCCCTGCTGGTAGCAGCGACCGGCAAGATGGCCGCCGCCGGGCCGATCGCCCTGGCGATGGCGGCGATAGCCCTTGGCGGTCTCATCGGTGCCGCCGGCGGATTGAGTTCACCTGTCGCCATGCTTGCCTTGGCGCTGCCATTCGAAGCCTGGTGGATCGGCACCTCGCGGCGTGCTGCTGTGTGGGGGGGCGCCTCGGCCGTCATCGCCATCGCCCTTCAGTCCCTGTCGGCCACCTTCCTTCCATTCGCGGACGCGCACATCGCCGCCTGGCACTGGCTGGTGCCATTGGCGTGGGCGCTGACCCTCCTCCCGCGCATTTCGGCTTTTCGCGGCACCGCCGGCGCGGCCGCTACGCGCGATGCAGGTGACGGATTGGAAGACATCATCGACGCGGTGGTCTTTCGGGTCACCCGCCACGGCGAAGTCGTGGAGGCGTCCGCCAAGGCGCGTACGCTTCTGAAATTGCCACCTGAATTGTTGTCCGGAACGGGCCTCTTCGACCGCGTCCACCTGTCGGACCGTGTCTCCTATCTCAGCGCCCTGGCCGACATGCGTGACGGCGCACTGTCGCGCCGCCTCGAATTGCGCATCAGGCTGCCTCAGAGTGGCAACGGCGCCCACAACGGAAATGGTTTGGTGGCCGACAACTACCAGCCATTCGCGCTCGAACTGGTGCGCGGCGAGGAACAAAGCGACGTTTTCACGCTTGTCCTGCGCAAGAACGACGAGACCGCGCGGTTGCGCGAAGAACTGGCGCAAGCCAATGAGACGGCGGGGGCCGCCGAAGTGGCCAAGGGCCGCTTCCTCGCAGTGGTGAGCCATGAACTGCGTACACCCTTGAATGCCATCATCGGCTTCTCCGACATGCTGCTGCACGAGATGTTCGGCGCCTTCAAGGATCCGCGCCAGAAGGAATATGTCGGCCTCGTGCGGGATTCGGGCCAGCATCTGCTGGCAGTCGTGACATCCATACTCGACGTCTCGAGGATCGAATCGGGTGTCTACGCCACCGAGCCGGAGCCGTTCCGGTTCATGGAAGCCGTGGACATGTGCCAGTCGATGATGCGGCTGCAGGCGCAGGCCAAGAACATCGACCTGCAGACGCAGATCGCCCCTGACGCGGGCGATATCAATGCCGATCGCCGCGCGGTACAGCAGATGCTCATCAACCTCGTTTCCAACGCGATCAAGTTCACGCCCGACGGCGGCGATGTCGTCGTCGGTGCCAAGCGGATCGGCTCACGTCTGCATTTCTGGGTCAGGGACACCGGCATCGGCATCGCCGAGGAGGATTTCGCCAATCTCGGCAAACCCTTCATGCAGATCCAGAACGACTATACCCGCCGTTTCGAGGGTACGGGTCTTGGCCTTTCCCTGGTGAAGGGGCTGGTGGCCTTGCATGAAGGCACCATGTCGATCGAAAGCATGCCGGGCGAGGGCACCACGGTGACCATCAGCCTGCCGGTCAGCGGGCCGAAGGGACGCCCCGCCAACTCGACCGGAGTGCTGACGATGCCGGTGACGAGGGCGAAAGGGGACGGAAATGGCTCGCTCCGCAAAACAGGCTAAGGCGGTCAAACGCCGCAGCAACGCCTTGCAGGACGGCGCCATCGCCGTTGGCGGCATGATTTCGCGCAATCCCGTCCTGGTGGGAGGATCGACCGCATTCCTGGTGACGCTGTTCTACGTCTCGGCCAACGCGCTGTGGTATCAGCCTTTCCCGCACGCCGGGGCGTTTTTCGCCACGCGTCATTTCCAGGGCTTTCCGCACGCCGCCGCCGACGAGCCGGAGACGACAATCAACATTGTGCGGTCCAATGCCGCGCCCGCCCCGATTAAGGGCGATCCGGTGGTCGAGCAGGTGCAAGGCATATTGAAGGACCTCGATTTCTATTCCGGCACCGTCGACGGCATTTCCGGCCCCAACACGCGCAAGGCCATACAGGCCTATCAGCAGAAGGTCGGGCTGAACGCCTCGGGCGAGATCGATGCGCTGCTGCTGGATCAACTGGGTGCAACGCCGAAGACGGCCGCCGTGCCCAAGCCGCAGCCTCGTCCCGACATTGCACCGGCCGCTGTTCCCGTGTCCTTGCAGACGAATGAGGCACAGACGAATGCCGCTTTGCAGGGGCCTGATCCCCGCATCGTCAAGATCCAGGCTGGGCTCAAGGCCTTCGGCAATGACGACATGCAACTGGATGGCGTCGTCGGTGCACGCACGAAGGCGGCGATCAAGGAGTTCCAGACGCTGTTCGGGTTGCCGCAGACCGGCGAACCCGACGAGATCGTCTACGTCAAGATGCGCGAGATCGGCCTGACCAACTGACAGCCGAAACGACGGCTCGCCCTGCATCGGAAATTTCGATAGAGAGCCCGCATGTTGTCGGGAGTCTTCGATGCGCGTAACCGCTGATCTGTGGGTGTCGGCCCTGTTGCGCCGGGTTTTCGGCGCTGGCGGATTTGCCGCCGTGGTCAATCGCGGCGCGACAGAGGCCGGGGCTGTGTTCATCCTGGCGCGGGGCAGGATGGGTGAAACGGCTCTCTACGGGCCGGCGCCGCAGACAAGCTACGATTCGGCCAAGCCCGAAGACCGTTTTTTCAGCCTTCTGGCCGCCGGCGATGATGCGTCCGTGCTGGATGCGAGACTTGAGCGCGAGAAAAAATTCGATCCCGACATTTGGGTGGTCGAGATCGAGGCCGGGAATGTTCCCGTCGAGGAGCTTATTTCCGTGAAGAGACCCTGAGGCCGGGGGCGTCGGCTTCGTCGCTGTTGGAGGCCTTGCGGCTGTCGCCGTTTGTCGGCGAAGCATCGCGAGCTGCCCTGGACGGGGTTTTGGCTTTCCATCCCCGCACTTTGTCCAGGGCCGTATCGCGGTGCAGCAGGCGGTAACGGTCGAGATAGGTGCGGATGGCCTGCGGATGCGGGAACAGGCCGGGATAGACGGCAACCGTGATCAGGAATGCCCGGTCCTCGCTGAAATCGAGCGAACGCAGCGCCGCAAGCAGCGGCGCATAATTCTGGTTGGCGGTCAGCGATTGCGCGATCGAAAAATCAATGTCGAGGGCATCGGCAAGCGCGGTCTGGAAGAACGCGGCGTTTCCCGTCAATGCCGTCTCGCGCAGTCTGATATAGGTATCCGCACCTGGGAACGCATCGACCTTCGCCGCCAAGGCTTCGTCGCCGGTGTGCATCATGGAGCGCAGCCTGCGCCGCGCGTTCTCGGCGGCAACGCCGGGCGTCTGCTGAGTTTCCGCGCTGTCCGCCGTCGCTTGCGTCTTCACGGCAGGGCTTTGCGCCGGGGCTGCTTCCGGAACCCGCGTCCGCACCAGGGTCGGTCTTTCCAGCGCCCTGATCAGATCGGCGATGGTCGGGTTCAGGTCCTTGCGCCGCGCGATGGCGCGCGCATGCGGCAGCCCGTGCCGCCCAATCAGCGCGATCAGGTCGATATCGCTGACCGCGCGTGAGCGGATGAGCAGCGGAGCGGCAATGTCGACCGGTTCCTCGCAAAGGCGCCGCACCAGGGCCGCGGGTGCATATTCGCATTCGGAAAGGGCGGCAGCCACGTAGCGCCGCGATTCGACGGATACGCTGTCGAACAGCGGCAGCGTCAGATCTTCGAGCTGGCCGATCTCGCGGCGTGACGGTCGGGTCAGCGAGCAGAACGCCGACACGGCGGCGCGGAACAGCCTCTCAGCTTTTCCCGATTCCGTCCTTATCGCGATTTGCCTGAAGTCCGAAGATGACACGAAGGATACGCCTGACAACAGATACACACACTCGACATCGCGCCACCGGAACCATGTCGGTTTCGCGTTTGCCTCGGTCAGAACTCTCTGACCTGGGAACAAAGATCAAGTTAGCGGCGATCCGTTAGCGCTCCGTTAACCCTCTGCCGGCCTTAATGATATTTGGAGGCGTTGCGTTGTGCTCCGGGGAAACCGAGAGGAATGCGCGAACCATGGGCATGGTACTGTCTTTCGTGCCGCGTGCGGCACCGACCAATCGAGCAAAGCAAACCACCGAAATACCGGCGGCCGTAATCATATTTCCCGGCATCCGCTATGAGCGGTCCAGCACCGGCGAAGCGCGGCCCGCGGGGCCAGACAAGCCGGGATCGCCACGGCCGCCCGTGCCGCACCACTGAGCTGCTGAAGCCCTAGAAATCCTGCAGCTCGCAGGAACTCTGATCGAGAAAGCGCGACACGATCGGCTTCCAGCTCTCGTCCGGCACGAAGCTGCGGATGACGAAGATGCCTTCGTCGATGGGCGCTTCGACGAAAATCGCTCCCTGGAGGTCTTCAGGCAGGTCCTTGCGCACGTCGATCATCTGCGCCGGCGTCAGCACGACCGCATCCAGCTTGCCACCGGTCGCCGTGTGGTCGTTGAAGGAATAGATGTTGTGACCGCTGCGGTCATAGACCGACACCGACCAGAAGGGGACGTCGCCCGGCGCCTTGATCCGGACCATTCCTTCCTCGAGGTCGAAGCGGCAGGCCGTGGCATAGAACAGCGGGTCGACCGATTTCACCACCGGCGCGCCGCCGGCTTCGGCATCGAGCCGGTTCATCCTGTAGAGATCGGATGCCATGGAAAGACGCGACCAGGCGTCACGTTCGGAAAAATCCGGCACCAGAAGCAGGACGATAATGTGGACAATGCCGGCGCCGACGAGGCCGAGCAGGACAGCGTGCAGAAGCCTGCGCAGGGCGGCATGCAAACTACGCATCGCAGCCCGCCCTCACGATCCTGGGCAGCGAAACGTCGGACAGGCCGGTGCTGCTGGCGATCGGCGTGTCGTAGAAGGTCAGGACGAAATACATCTTCCCGGAACCGTCGGTCAGAAGCCAGTTGCCCGGCATCGGGTGATGGCCGACGGAGATGATCACGGAATTGTCCGGTTGGCGCAGCACCCCGTAGGACTGAAGTGCCGCAAGCCGGGATTTGCCTGTCTCGACGACGCCGAGCGATCGATCGGCGGCATAAAGCGTCCAGAATCGGGCTGTCGGAAATCCACCCTCGACCCTGTAGGCGCATTCCCGCTTGAGCTGGTCGCCGGCGGCGTCGTTTTCCGCCACGAAGGACAGGCCTTCGGCGCGGCCGAGCGCCAGCACCCCCTCGCGCGCCACGCGCGCCTTGGAATAGGGGTCCGCGGCCGGTGTGCCGATGTCGGGGAAGGCGGTCCACTGGCCGATCCTGATTGCGCCGACCCCGTCCTGGATCTTCAGCGCATACCAGACGCTGGCGCCGCCCCCGCCAATGGCTATGGCAAGCGAAATCAGCATCAGGAAGGCATTCTTGAGCATGAGAGGCCGGGTGCGCGAAGGATTGCAGTTCGGGAATATCGCGGCGCGGGGTCTTGTGGCAAGCCGGCGTGATGGATTTGCCTGCCGACCCGGCTCGCGCCGGGGCGGATGTCACAGGGCCGAAAGCGTTTCGGGTGGAGTGGGGGCGTCGAGTTTGGGCGCCGTCTGGAACAGCTGGCTCATGTCCCTCAGCGTCTGCGTGGTTCGGCTGGACAGCACCGGCGGCCGCTCGGCGGCGGTATCGGCCGCTGCCTGCTCCTCGGTCTTCTTCTGCGCCTCGGCGGCCTTGGCCGCGATCTCCTCGTCGACGAAGGGTTTGTCGATGCCGGGGATCGGCTTCAGGTCGATGTTCTGGTGCGCGTAGACCATCATCCGCTGCCACACCATCGCCGGCAGCGAGCCGCCGGTCATGTTCTTGGTCGGTGTGAAATCGTCATTGCCCAGCCACACTGCCGCCGTGTAGTTGCCGGTGAAGCCGACGAACCAGGCATCGCGGTAGGACTGCGTCGTGCCGGTCTTGCCGGCGACGACGATGTTGGGAATTTGCGCCCGCCGCGCCGTGCCCATCACCGGCACGGCCGTCAGCATGGTGTTCATGGATTTCAGGGCCTGCTCGGACAGCACGCGATGCGGCGGCGGCGCGTCCTTGGTCCAGTCGTAAACCACGTCGCCGGTACGCGTGACGAGCTGGGTGATGCCGTGCCGGGAGCCGACGAAGCCGTTCTGGGCGAACACGCTGTAGCCCGTCGCCTGGTCCATCACGGTCATGCCCGAGGTGCCGAGCACCATCGTCTTGTGCCCTTCGAGCGGCGATTCCACGCCAAACGATTCCGCCAATGCCTTGATCGGCGCGATGCCGAGATGGTCTTTGGCCAGCCGCACCGGCACGGTGTTGATCGACTTGGCCATCGCCATGATCAGGGTGATGTTGCCTGCCGATTCGCCGCTGTAATTATGCGGTGACCAGTTGCCCCAGCTGATCGGCCCGCCAGAAATGATCGAGTTCGGCGTGAAACCGTGTTCCATCGCCGTGGCGTAGACATAGGGCTTGAACGACGAGCCGGTCTGGCGCAGCGCTTTGGTGGCGCGGTTGAACTGGCTGGCGCCGTAGTCACGGCCGCCGACGATCGCTCGCACCGCACCATTGGTCTCTATGACCACCACGGCACCTTCGGTGACGTTGTATTCCTTGCCGAACTGGCGCAGGTGGAACTCGACGGATTCCTCCGCCGCTTTCTGGATGTTGGCGTCGAAGGTGGTGTGAGCGACCAGCGAGTGCTGGCCGGGCTTGGCGATCTTCTTGACCTCGTCGAAGGCCCAGTCGAGGAAATAGTCGGGACTTTTCTGTTCGCCGCGATCGACGACATCGGCCGGATGCAGTCTTGCCTGCAGCACCTGGCCTTCGGTCATGAAACCGGAATCGACAAGGTTGGACAGCACCACATTGGCGCGAGCGCGCGCCGCCGGCAGGTTGATGTGCGGCGCGTATTTGGTCGGCGCCTTGAACAGGCCGGCGAGCATCGCCGCCTCGGCAAGGTTCAGGTCCTTGACGCTCTTGCCGAAATAGAAATCCGCCGCCGCCTCGATGCCGAACGTGCCGCCGCCCATATAGGCGCGGTCGAGATAGAGCTGCAGGATTTCTTTCTTCGACAGATTGGCCTCCAGCCACAGCGACAGGAAGGCTTCCTTGATCTTGCGCTCGAACGTGCGCTCGTTGGTCAGGAACAGGTTCTTGGCCAGCTGCTGGGTGATGCTGGAGCCGCCCTGGACGACCGAGTTTGCCCGCACATTCTCGAAGATCGCGCGCGACAGGCCGAGCACGTCAATACCGTAATGATCGAAAAACCTGCGATCCTCGGTGGCGAGCACCGCCTTGATGACGTGGTCCGGCATCTCGTCGACCGGCACGGAATCGCGCTGGATGATGCCGCGCTGGCCGATCTCGTTGCCGTACCGGTCAAGGAAGGTGACGGCGAAGTCGCCCTGGGCACGCCAGTCACCGGTGGTGTCCTGGAAAGCGGGTATCGCCAGCGCCAGCATCACCACCATGCCGCCGGCGCCGAGTGTAAAACCTTCGCTCAAAAGTTCGATGAAGCCACGGCGCCAGCCCTTGAGACGGAAGCGCCGCGAGAAGATCGTCGCGGCCTCCCAGAACTGGCGCGCCTTGAACCCGATCTCATAGAGAGAGGAATCGAGCCACGCGTCCAGCGCCAGAAGGCGGGAGGCGATCGGACCTCTTCTCTTGCGTGGTTCAGGGTTGACCATTCAAAAACCCGGCTCGGCTCTGGCCCGACCTGAAAACCGCAAGCGGGCAATTTCAGGGCGGCGACCTGTTGGACTATTCATCCATTTTACCGACACCCACAAGGGCGGCGAGGACACAGCCGCAAGGTTTGTCGATGGAAGGCCAGGTAGCCGGCGGGCCGGTTCCTCGCCCGCCAGATTCTGCGACCGGCGAGCGAGGGGAGATTTGCTTCCCCGAGCTATCAGGCCGCTTCGCGCTTCAGCGCCTGCGCCATGCAATGGATTCCGCCGCCGGTCTTGGAGATTTCGCTCATGTCGACGGCCGCCACCTCAAAGCCGCGCGCCTTGAGTTTTTCGATCAGTGTCTTGCTGGATGTCGGCGCGATCACCCGGTCCTTGCCCAGCGACATGAAGTTGCAGCCTAGCGCCATCGTGTCCTGGAAGGGGACGTCGATGATCTCGTGACCCTTGCCCTTCAGCCAGTCGACGATGCCGGGCTCGGTGCAGGCGAGGCAGACGGCAGTGAGCTTTTCGGCGATCGGCACCACCATCAGGTCGATGTGGACGTAATATTCGTCGATGAATGCGATGCGCGTCTCCCAGCCTTCCTTCTCGAACCAGGCCTGCACCTGGCGGGCGCCTTCCTCCTGCGTGCGCGCGCCGCCGCAGCCGATCAGCACCACGCCGTCCTCGATGACGTTGAAGTCGCCGCCCTCGAAGGTGCCTGCGGTCACCATGTCGTAGATCGGGATGCCGAGCTTTTCATAGGTGCGGATGGCCGCGTAGTTTTCGCCGCGCCGCCACCAATTGGCCATGGCGGTGATGATCGCGCCATAAGGCGTCATGACGCTGGAATCACGGGAATAGACCTGCATCGGCAGTTCCGGCATCGGCTCGTGCCAATGGATGTTGACGCCGAAATGCTCGTAAGCCGCGACCAGATCCTTATGCTGCGCCTGCGCGATCTGGACGTTGCAGGGCGCCTCGCGCAGATGTTTTCGCGAGAGCGAGCTGGTCGACAGGTGACGCAGGAAATTCGGCGAGCCGAGCAGCACGTCGGTCAACACGTCGGTCTCGTTGGCGAAACCCCAAACGGTCAGCGGCTTGGTGCCGCCGGAGGGATTGCGGCGCTGCAGCGAAAACGGCTCGGCGATGATGCGGTCATGAACGGTCATGCGGTTCTCCTCGTTGCTTGTTCTCAAGAATTGGTCGGTCGCGCATTGTTTGGTATCCACCAGTCGCGCCCGCGCGGCGTGGTGACATATTCCGGCCAGCGGAAATTGATCGGCGGCTCGTAGTCGCAGAGCGGGGCGATCCAGTTGGAGCCGCCAACGCCGCCGCCGGTACGGGTGGTGAACTCGCTCATCGCCTCCTCGCGGGCGATTTTGTCCTCGAGCAGGCGCAGCGCCGCCAGCGCGACCGTCTTGGCAGCGCAGATGACCATCGGATCGATCGTCGCGGGAATGCCGCCCAGCGCATTCATCACCCATGCCGGAAAAGCGTGGCCGTTTGCCGAGCGGAGCGCTGGGCGAGCGACATAGAAGCGCGCGGTCGGCGCGTGCCAGCTCATGTCGGTGTAGTCGTCGGAAGTCGAATTCACCTGCGACGGCGGCAAGTCGCGGCGCAAGATCGCCTCGGCCTCTTGCGGCGAAATCAGCCGTTCCAGTTCGTCGATAAAGGGGTTTTCGGTCGTGGTGCCGCCGGCATTGACCTGGATTTCCCGCGCGATCGTCTTGGCGGCTTCGTCCCAGCGAGGTGGTCCGACAATTGACAGGGCTTCGTAGGCAATCCCGGCCATGGCGTGGTTGGCGAGCCCCGGCCGCGACTTCGACACCCAGTGCCGTTCGTAGCGGCAGCCGCTGATCGCGGCCGCGGCCGCGGCGTTGCGGTCGAGCACCGCCGTCACCTGCTCGGCCATACGAAGCGTCGGCACGCGGATCATGTACTGGATCTCGGCAAGGCCTGCCGGCAGATTGTCGGCCGTGGCCTGGCCAGCCGTCAGGATCGCCTCGCTGATCGACCAGCCGCCCTGGTGCGGGAGCATGGAATCGCGCAACGCCTTGGAGGTCATGAACATGGTCATCAGCGCATCGTTGGCGCCCGGTGCCCTGACCGCCGAATGCGCCTGCGGGATCGGTGCGCCGTCGCCTGCGCGAACCCAATTTTCGGGTTCGTCGCAGACGAAGCGATAGATCATCGCGTAGGCCGCACCGCAATGCGTGTCCCAGCGCGCGGTGTTGCAGAGCGGCAGCATATAGAAGGGATGGAAGGAGATCATGCCGGCAAGGCCGTCATAATAGCCTTTGGCGGCATGGATCGGCTTCGAGCCGCGTACCTTTTCGGCCGGTTCGCCGGTGAAGCGCAGCGTGCCTTGAATACCGTCGCGCTGCATGGCGGCCTTGGTCGCGAGCAGCCCGCCGAGACTTGCTATGCCAAGCCCCGAATGCGGATCGGTATGGCCGCCGGCCTCGTCGCCAAGGCCAGGCCGCGGCTGCCTCACCGTCACGGCGTCCTGGCAGTTGCCGGGCACTGCGTCATATTCGGCATACATGCCGACGGTCGGTCCGGCGCCGTTTGTCCAGTGGGCGCAGAAGGCGGTCGGCATGCCGCCCGAGCCTTCCTCGACCGAAAATCCCTCGCGCTTGAGCCGATCGACATACCAGGCGGCCGATTGGTACTCGCGCCACGCGGTCTCGCCGAAATCGAAGATGGTGCGTGTCCAGGCCGACAGCAGGGGCTGGATGCCGTCGAGGCAGGCAAGCGCGGTCTCTTGCGCCGATGTCGTCACCGGTTTGTCCATGCTCTAAAAGAAAGCAGTGAAGCGGCTCGCCAAAAAGTGATATGTTTTCCCGGTTCGTGCAAATTCGGTTCACCTCTTGAGAATTCCATCCACACAGGCGCTGCGCGCCCTCGACAGTTTCGCCAGGCATGGCAGCGTCTGGCGCGCAGCCGACGAACTGCACCTGACCCGCAGCGCGGTAAGCCATCAGCTGCGGCTGCTAGAACGCGACCTTGGCTTCGATCTGCTGGAACGCATCGGCAAGGGCGTGGCGCTCACCCCGCGTGGCCAGCGCTATGCCAGCGACGTGCGCAAGGCGCTGACAGTGCTGGGCGATGCGGTCACGCGCGATGCCGGCACTGGCGTCGGCGGCTCGTTCGCCGTCTCTTGTACGCCAGGCTTCGCCTCGCTGTTCTTGTGCACCCATATCGGCGAGTTCCGGCAGATGTATCCCGATGTGGCGCTGCGCATCCTGACGCCCAGGCGGCTCGACGACGTCAGCAATGCCGATGCCGACGCCTTCATCGCGTTTGGCGTCGGCAACTGGCCGAACCGCATGGCCGAACTGTTGTGCGAAATCTCGTTCACGCCGCTTTGCAGCCCGACGCTGCTCAACAAGGTCGGCGGCTTTTCCCGGCCGGCGGACGTGCTGCGCGCCAATCTGCTCCATCTCGACGACACCGAGGACTGGGCACGCTGGCTGGCGCTGTCCAAGGTCGAAAACCCGGACACCGAAGGCGGTATCTTCTTTTCCGACATGAACCTCGTCTTCTCCGCGGCGATCGCCGGCCAGGGGATTGCCATGGGTGACGAACTGACCAGCCGCCGCGCGCTGAGCGAAGGCCGTCTGGTCAGGCCGTTCGACATCGCGATCAAGTCGCCGCGCTCCTATTTCCTGGTCTCCGAGCACGCCAAGGCCTCGCACCCGGTCCTGGAAGCGTTCGCGGGATGGCTGAGGTCGACGCTCTCCGAGAACCGCATTCAGCCTCATTGAGGGGCAGGGTGGCGTCGGCCCGCCATAGATGAATGAAATTTGCCGATCAGGCGAAAACTATTCGGTTGCGGTGAGCTTCGGCCCTGCCTACGATTTGGCTTAACGGTAAGGATAGAGGCAGGATGCAGCAACCCGGCCGGGCCGCAGAGATCAAGGCAATCGGGATCGGCAAGAGCTTCGGCTCGTTCCGTGCGCTGGACAATCTGACGCTCGATATTGGTCGCGGCGAGTTCCTGACGCTGCTTGGCCCTTCCGGATCCGGCAAGACCACCTTCCTGATGATCCTGGCCGGCTTCGTGCAGCCGACCGAGGGCAGGCTTTTCAGCGACGGCGCCGACATCACCGACCGCCCGGCCGAGCAGCGTGCCGCCGGCATGGTGTTCCAGGGCTATGCATTGTTCCCGCATATGAGCGTCGAGGCCAACATCGCCTTCCCGCTCAAGGTCCGCAAGAAATCGGCCACCGAGATCAAGAAGCGCGTCGGTGAGATGATCGAGCGCGTCGGTCTGATCGGGCACGAGAAGAAATTGCCGTCGCAACTTTCCGGCGGCCAGCAGCAGCGCGTCGCACTTGCCCGCGCGCTGGTGTTCGAGCCGGGCGTGCTTTTGCTCGACGAGCCGTTTTCAGCGCTGGACAAGAGCCTGCGCGGCCAGATGCAGGCCGAGATGAAGCGCCTGCACCAGGAGACCGGCACCACCTTCGTCTTCGTCACCCACGACCAGAGCGAGGCCTTGGCGCTGTCGTCTCGCGTCGCCATCTTCAACCATGGCAAACTGCTGCAGGTCGGGGCGCCGGACGAGGTCTACGATCGGCCGGCCAATCGCTTCGTCGCCGAATTTCTGGGCGAGATCAACATGCTGCCGCTGAAAGGCGTGCGCAGCGCCGATGACGGGGCCACCGGCCTTTGCGAGGACCGCGCCGTCAGCCTGCGCGGCAATTCGGCGACTGTCGGTGCCAACGCCATCCTGGCAATCCGGCCCGAACACATGTCGATAGCGCGCGAGGCCGCCGCCGGAGAGAACGGCATTGCCGCGACGGCGATCGCCTCGACCTATCTGGGGGCGGCAACCAAGCTCGACCTCACCACCCGCCAGGGTGCCAAAGTAACCGTCTCGGTGCCCAACGAGGTCGCGGCGGCTGCTCTCAGCAAGGGCAATTCCGTCTGGCTGACATGGCCGGCGGAAAAGGGTTTCCTCCTTCCGGACGGAGGACAATGAGCGCCAGTGGGGCCTGATCCGCCGCACCGGCTTCCGTAATTAAAATCAACAAAAACAAAGGGGAACTGACATGAACATGAACGACACCAAAAAACAGGCCATCGAAACGCTGTCCGAAAGGACGAGACGCGGCGAGATTTCGCGCCGCCAGTTCACACAGTTGGCGGCGCTCGTGCTCGCTGGCACGCCAATGCTGCTGCGTTCGAGCGGCGCATTCGCCGCTGCGAAGGAACTTGTGCTGGTCAACTGGGGCGGCGACGCCATCACGGCCTATGACGCGGCCTATGGCCAGGCTTTCACCAAGGAAACCGGCATCACCGTCAAGATGGACGGCTCGGGCCCGACCGAAGGCGCGATCGCCGCGCAGTTTAAAAGCGGCGCCCCGACCTGGGACCTGGTCGACGTCGACCCGTTCTCGGCCATTACGCTCGGCGCGCAAGGCATGCTCGAGCCGATCGACTACAACATCGTCGACAAGAAGAAGATGCGGCCGGGCTTCGGCTGGGACTATGCCGCCTCGACCTATTTCTTCTCCTATGTCATCGCCTACGATTCCGAGAAATACGGCAAGGATGCACCGACCGGCATGGCCGATTTCTTCGATGTGAAGAAATTCCCGGGCAAGCGTTCCCTCTACAAATGGGGCGTCTCGAGCTGGGAAGCGGCCCTTCTGGCCGACGGTATCGCGCCGGCTTCGCTCTATCCGCTCGACTTGAAGCGGGCGCACGACAAGATATCAGCCTTCAAGGAAAACGTCGTCGCCTATTGGGGCGGCGGCGCCGAGAGCCAGAGCGTGCTGCTCAATGGCGAAGCCTCGATGGCGATCGTCTGGTCGACGCGCGCCTCGTTGATCGAGCAGGATTCCGGCGGCAAGATCAAGTTCATCTGGGACCAGGGCCTGATCTCGCCCGGCGCGCTGGCCGTGCTCAAGAACAACCCCGGCGGCAAGGATGCTGCGATGAAGTTCATCGCCAGCGCACAGGATCCGGAAAAGCAGTTGGTGATGTTCGACAAGCTCGGCCAGGGTCCGGCCAATCCGGCGGCCGATTCGCTGATCCCTGCCGACAAGAGGCGCATCAACCCCGTCGATCCCGAGAACATGAAGAAGCAGATCGCACTCGACATGGATTGGTACGCGAAGAACTACGGTGCGGCACTCGACGAATACACCAAGATCATCTCCGCCTGATCGGCGGCGATGCTGAACTGACATGAGAGGCGTTCTCTCCGACAGGATGGGCGCGGCGCTGTTGATGGCGCCGCTGCTCCTGTTTCTCAGCCTTGCCTATGCCTGGCCGTTTCTCGGCGTGGTGAAGTGGAGCTTCACCTTGCCGACGCCCGGGCTTGGCCAATACAAGGCGTTGCTCACCGACGATCTGGTGCAGTCGGTGTTCATCCGCACGCTGCGCATCGCCGCCATTGTCACAGTTGTGTCAGTCGCCGCCGCCTATGCCATCACGGGGGTCTGGGTGCGCGGCAGCCCGGCGCAGCGCCTCGTCGCCGAATTCTGTATCCTGGTGCCGTTCTGGATCTCGGTGCTGACGCGAGCCTTCGGCTGGGTGGCGCTGCTGTCCAATCGCGGCCTGATCAACACCTGGCTGCAGTCGATCGGTTTCATCTCCGAACCGCTGACTTTGGTGCGCAACGAGTTCGGCGTCATTGTCGGTATGACCCATTTCCTCATTCCGTTCGCCGTCTTTCCGCTGGCTTCGGCCATGCGCAGCCTGGACGACCGTGTGCTGCTGGCAGCGCGCGGCCTCGGCTCCAGCCGCATGCGCACCTTCTGGACGGTGTTCGTGCCGATGACGCGCTCCGGTATTATCGGCTCCGCGATGATCGTGTTCGTCTTCTCGCTCGGCTTCTTCGTAACGCCGGCGATTCTCGGTGGCGGCCGCAGCGTCATGATCGCCGAGCTGATCTATCTCAGGATATTCCAGAGCCCGGACTGGGGGCTGGGAGCTGCGATCAGCGTAGTGCTGGTGCTGTTCGTCGGCGCGCTGATGGCGCTCTTGTTCCGTTATGTCAGACCGAAGCAGCTTATCTGATGCCGACTTATCGCCCCGGTCCTGTCTCGCTGGTTATCGCCGCCCTGGTGGCGCTGTTCCTGCTTATGCCGCTGCTCGCCGTCATTCCGGTATCGCTGACGCCTAGCCGCATGCTGGCGATGCCGACGGGTGAATTGTCGCTGCGCCATTATCGGTCGTTGATTGAGGATCCGCGCTGGCTCCAGTCGATTCTGCTTTCGATCCGCATCGGCATTGTCAGCAGCGCCATTTCAACTGTACTGGCGCTTTGTTTCAGCCTTGGTGTATGGATGTTCCAGCCGCGCTTTACGGCAGCCCTGGTCGGCTTTGTGCTTTTGCCGATGGTGGTGCCACCCGTGGTTTCGGCGATCACGCTCTACTTCCTGCTCACCTCGATCTCCGGCGTCAGTTCCTTCTTCGGCTACGACACCTGGCTCGGCGTTGCCATGGCGCATTCGGTGATGACGGTGCCGTTCGCGACCGTGCTGATCCTGGTCTCGCTCAGCCAGCTCGACCGCCGCATCGACCTTGCCGCGCGCGGCCTTGGCGCAAGCGTGGGGGAACGCGCCACGCGCATCATCATGCCTAACATCAAGTTCGGCATCGTCACCGCGGCACTGCTCTCCTTCGTGCTCTCCTGGGAAGAGATCGGCGTCACCCTGTTCATCACCTCGGTCAATGCCATCACGCTGCCGCGCCTGATGTGGATGGGCCTGCGCGACAACATCGACCCGGCGATCGCGGCGCTTTCGGTGATTTTGATCATCATCACGGTGCTGGTTCTGGCGGTGAGGAGCCTCGCGGTCAGGCAGCGCGGCGAGCATTAGACAAACCGCACCGAGACTTTGCCAAACCTGCCCAGATCGCCGATCACTTCGTCACCGGCCTCGACGCTATCGGCGTCAAGCAAGTGCCGGTGATCACCACCTGGCCCGGCTGAAGCGCTATACCGAGACCCGACAGCTCATTGACCAGCCATGTGAGCGCAATACGGGGATCGCCGAGGACAGCCGCGCCGGTTCCGTCGTGCCGCGACTTGCCCGAAACAAGACCGGTCACCGGGTACTCCGCGAGATTCACGTCGCGCCATTCGTCTTGCGTGGGCTGGCCGATGACAAAGAGATTGGCGCAGGCATTGTCCGCTATCAGCTGCGGCGCGCCGACGGCGCAGAAATCGTCATAGCGTGAATCCGGTATTTCGATTGCCGGGTGCAAGGTCGCCACGGCATCCATCACTTCAGCGATTTCATAAGGTGCCGGGCGAGGTGGGACCTGGCGGCCGAATCGGAAAGCGAATTCGACCTCGGCGACCCGCATCTTGCTTGTCGCCAGCGAGACGGTGCCGCCAACCTCGACCGCTTTCTCTGCCAGCAGGCGCCCGGCCATAGGGCCGTCGACATTGATATGCCTTTGACCGGCAAGGCTGGTTGCCGCGATCTTCCAGCCGAAAAGCGGGGCCGCCGAACGATCCATGACATGGGCCTGGATGGCATAGCCTTCGGCCCGCGTCTTCGGCCGCAGCTCCTCAGGTATGGTGGCGAGATGGGTGCCCTTGTCCCAATGACTTACCAGCAGATGCGACGCGGCCCTGGCCTTTTCTGGATCGAGCATGGTCAACTCCCGAAAATCGGGAACATGCCCTCTGTCCGGCCACGCCTGCAAGGAACATTCCATCGTAGGCACCAGCCTATATATGGCAAGACCACGTGACCACGCTCATGATTCATTTGCGAGGCTCTACCGCGCCGGCTGACGAGATTGTCGGCAAGTCGTATTTTCGAGATCATAGGCGTTCATCATTCCGATGACGAATCGCCATCGTCTTTGCGTGGCGAACCGCTATATCTGCGAAGGGATGCGGACACGGACAGGCTTTGGGAAAGCATTGCCAGTCGCGCAACGGCTTGAGGAAATGGACGATGACCGCGCCCGGTGATTTGCAGCAGGCCCTGTTCCTCAGGTTGAAAAGCGATGCTTCGCTGTCGGCGCTGCTGGGCGGCGCCGGACTGCTCGAGCGGCCAACCGACAACGTCGCCTTTCCCTATGTGACTTCAGGACAGACCTCGGCCTTCGACTGGCATACTGGCGCTGAGAACAACGATGACCAACTGATCACGCTGCATGTCTGGTCGAAGGCCCATGGTGAAGCCGAAACGCTTGCCATCATGGCTGCCATCGAAGCACGCCTTGCCGACGCGGTGCTGGTGATCGGCCCGCGTGGCCAGACGCGGCTGTCGCTGGAATTCAGCGAGGCGCGTTATGATGAGGAACTGCTTGTCCATCATGGTCTGCTGCGATTCCGAGCGCTGACGCAGGAAAACGCCTGACGCGCTTTCAATCTCACCGAAACGGAGTCTAAACTGGTTTTCGCGGGTTTCACTGGTGGGGCGGTGAAATCCAGATTGTCTGTCTCGCGTTGCAGGGGTGTGGCGAGCATGGTTTCAGGGCCGTTCACCGTTCATTTCACGTTCAGCACCGACGCGTTAGAACGCCGGTCATGAAAACGCTTCGCTCCCATTTCCGAACCGCGACCCTGGCGCTTGGTGCCGCCGGGCTGTTTGCGTCGCAGGCAATGGCGATACCGGTGATCGCGCCCGACCAGCCCAGCCCGATCGTCCTGGCCGCATCCGACTGCTATGCGATCGGTCAGCAGGTGGCCCAGCAGAATGGCGGAACACTAGCCAAGGCCTCGGCGTCGACGCGTGGCGGCCAGCCGGTCTGCGTCATCGTCGTGCTCGTGCCCGGCAAGGACGGGCAGCGTCCGCGCCGCTCCGAAATCGTCGTTCCACAGAACTGACGCAGTCTTCCCTTCCTACAGGGCTCCGTTTCCCAGGCCGGCGGAATCGGCCTATATCTGAAACCTCAACAGGCATTGGTCCCCGCATGCGCGTACTCGTTGTCGAGGATGACAAGGATCTCAACCGCCAGATTTCGGATGCGCTGATCGATGCCGGCTATGTCGTCGACCGTGCCTTCGACGGCGAGGAAGGCCATTTCCTCGGCGACACAGAGCCTTACGATGCCGTCGTCCTCGACATCGGCCTGCCGCAGATGGACGGCATCAGCGTGGTCGAGCGCTGGCGTCGCGGCGGCCGCAAGATGCCGGTGCTGATCCTGACCGCGCGTGACCGCTGGAGCGACAAGGTGTCCGGCATCGATGCCGGTGCCGACGACTACGTCACCAAGCCGTTCCACATCGAGGAGGTGCTGGCGCGGGTCAGGGCCCTGATCCGCCGCGCCGCCGGCCACGCCTCGTCGGAACTGACCTGCGGGCCGCTGCGTCTCGACACCAAGGCTTCGAAGGCCGATGTCGCCGGCATGCCGCTGAAATTGACCTCGCACGAATTCCGGCTGCTTGCCTATCTGATGCACCACATGGGCGAGGTCGTTTCGCGCACCGAACTGGTCGAGCATCTCTATGACCAGGATTTCGATCGCGACTCCAATACCATCGAGGTCTTTGTCGGGCGGCTGCGCAAGAAGATGGGCATAGACATGATCGAAACCGTGCGCGGCATGGGCTACCGCATGCGTGAGCCGGAGGCGTAAGGCGGAACCGCTCCATACCAACCGGACTCTGGGCAGACGGCTTTCGCTGCGCGCTTGGCCGCGCTCGCTGACGTTCCGCGTTATCGCCTTCTCCACTGTGTGGGCGATCCTGACCCTGGTCGTCATCTTCACCCTGATCACCACGCTCTACCGCCAGGCCAGCGAGCGAGGCTTCGATAGCCTGCTGTCAGCGCATTTGTTCAACCTGATCGGCTCCATCGGCATTTCCGACAGCGGTGCGCTGACCGGTTCCCCCGATCTTGGCGACCTCCGTTTCTCGGAACCGAATTCGGGCTGGTACTGGTCCGTCGAGCCCGCCTCGGAAGGCGTGCATGGCGATCTTCATTCTTCGTCCATGACCCGGACCATCCCGTCGCCCGACGTGGCGGATGTTCCCTTCAACGCCAATTTCCAGCGCAGCTATGCCGCGCAAGGCATTAATGGCGAGGAACTGGTCGTGTTCGAGAGCGAATTCGTTCTCGATGCGAAGAACCGCGCCGCGCGCTTCCGCGTCATGGGCAACAAGACCGAGCTGGAGCAGGAAATAGGAACCTTCCAGCGCCGTTTGCTGACCTATCTCAGCCTGTTCGGCATTGGCATGATCGCCATCAACGCCATCGCCATCCTGCTCGGGCTGCAGCCGCTGCGCAGGGTCCGGAACGCACTTGCCATGGTGCGCGAGGGCACCGCGCAGAGGCTCGACGGCCGCTTCCCGGCCGAGATCGAACCATTAGCCAACGAAACCAACGCGTTGATTGAAAACAACAAACGCATTGTCGAGCGATCGCGGACCCAGGTCGGCAATCTCGCCCATTCGCTGAAGACACCGCTTGCCGTTCTGCTCAACGAGGGCCGGGCGCTTGGCGGCGCCAAGGGACAGTTGATCGCCGAGCAGGCCGCGTCCATGCAAAAGCAGATCGACCATTATTTGCAGCGCGCCCGCGTCGCGGCGCAGCGCGACAGCGTCGTCTACCGCACGCCGGTGGCACCGCTGGTGCAGCGCATGGTGCGCGTTTTGCAGAAGCTCAACCCGCAGACCAGTCTGTCGCTGTCGTTGCCCGCGGCCGAGCTCATCTTTGCCGGCGAACGCGAGGACCTCGAGGAACTGCTTGGCAACCTTCTCGAAAATGCGATGAAGTGGGCAAAGAGCGCGGTGTCGGTTACGGTTGCGCCCTTGGCCAGCAGCGATGACAGCCTGTTCGAGATCAGCATCGACGACGACGGCCCTGGCATTCCCGAAGACAAGGCGCGCGAAGCCATGAAGCGTGGACGCCGCCTGGACGAGACAAAGCCTGGAACGGGTCTGGGCCTCGCCATCGTCGCCGACCTCGTCAACGAATATGGAGGCGGGCTGGTGCTGGAACGGTCCGGCATGGGTGGATTAAAGGCAGTGGTGCGATTGCGGAGCCTTCAGTGACGATTCCCCAGGCCAATCGACACCGACGGGCGGCCCATGCTATGGCGGCATATCGATTGACCTCGGACTGGCCGGCGGCGGCCAAATTTCCGGCAAATATCAACACTATGGCCACGCCCACTTCTCAGATGATGCTCCCCGCGCATCCATGGCAGGCTCCAACTCAGGAATACCGGTTGTTGGCATGAAGATTCGCGTCGCGCTTGTTTCCGCCTTGCTGGCCGTATCGGGCTGCACCACCTTGAGCGGCAAGGGCCCGACCGTGCCGGCGACACCGGCCTCGACGCCTCCGGCCAGCGGCAAGGTTGTCACCAAGTCCATCATTTCCGCCATGGGCGGTGGTCTCATTGGCGGGTCGATCGGCAATGGCCTGAACGATACCGAAAAGCGCAGCGCGCTCGAGGCCGAATACAAGGCGCTTGAATATACGACGAGCGGCCAGAAGGTGGCGTGGAAGGGCGATCAGGCGTCGCGCCATGGCGAGGTGGTTCCAGCCCAGCCTTACCGCGTTGGTTCGCAGGATTGCCGCCAGTACACGCAGACGGTATTCACCGGCAGCGCCAGTGTCACGGCGCACGGAACGGCCTGCCGCAATGCCGACGGCAGTTGGACGCCATTGACCTAGCCAACCGGGTCCGGTTGCGATCCGGCCAGTTGATGTCGATCAAGGACATTCGGCGTGCCTGCCGTCAAAGCGTCGCAGGATGCCTGTGTTGGCAGGGCAGGGCTCTGCCGTTATTGGAAGAACCATGCTGTTCTGGGTCATAGCCGCAATTCTCACGCTGGGCGCCAGCCTGGCGGTGCTTTTGCCGCTGGCCGGGGCCTCCAAGGGCGCGCCATCGAGCGGCGATCACGATCTGGAAGTCTATCGCGACCAATTGGCCGAACTCGACCGCGACGCCGCACGTGGCCTGATCGGGCCCGCTGAAGCGGCCGAGGCGCGCGCCGAGATCGCCCGCCGCATCCTTCGCCTGGGCAATGCTGATCCGGCCGGCGAGACGTCCGGCAGGTCGGCATCGGTCACGGCACGACTTGTTGCGACCGTCGCCGTGCTGGCGGTGCCGTTGGTCAGTTGGGGGCTCTACAGCCAGATCGGCTCGCCTGACCTGCCGTCGCAGCCGCTCAGCGACCGGCTGGCCAAGAACCCCGCCGACAGTTCGGTCGATGAGCTGGTAGCGCGCGCCGAAGCCCATCTTGCTGCCAATCCTTCCGATGGGAGAGGCTGGGACGTGCTGGCGCCGGTCTATCTGCGCATGCAGCGCTTTGCCGACGCCGCGGCGGCCTACCGCAACGCCATACGCCTCGACGGCGACAGCGCCATCCGCCAGGCCGGCCTCGGCGAGGCGATCGCCGGTGCCGCGGGCGGTATTGTTTCGGCCGATGCCCAGGATGCCTTCGAGGCGGCCTTGAAGCTTGACCCGGCCAATGCGAAAGCCAGCTTCTATCTGGCCATGGCGTTGGCGCAGGAGGGCCGCGGCAAGGAAGCGGCCGCGGCCTGGCAGGCGATGCTTGGTACGCTGCCGCCGGATTCGCCATGGCGCGGCGCAGTCGAACAGGCATTGGCCAAATCCGGCGGCCCCGAAGTCGCTCCCGGCGCGACCGCGAAAGGCCCTGATGCCGCCGGTGTCGATGCGGCATCCATGTCGCCGCAGGACAGGGAGGCCATGATCAACACCATGGTCGCCGGCCTCGACGACAAACTTCGTCAAAATCCGCGCGACCCGGAAGGATGGATGCGGCTGGTTCGTTCCTATGTCGTGCTGGGCAAGACCGATCAGGCACGCGATGCGCTGGGCCGCGCCATTGCGGTCTTTGGGGCCGACAGTGACGAAGCCAGGAAATTCACCGCCTTTGCCGCCTCGCTCGGCTTGACGGCGACGGAGTAGAACTTGACATGACGCGCAAGCAGAAACGATTGTCGGTGATTGTGGGCGGCTTGGCTTTCCTCGCCGCCGCCACCGGCCTGACCTTCTACGCGCTTGGCCAGAAGGCGTCCTATTTCTACATGCCGGCCGATCTGACCTCGGCCAGTGTGCAGCCCGGCCAGCGCATCAGGCTCGGCGGTTTGGTCGAAAAAGGCACTATCCAGCGTGGCCAGGGCGCGACGGTTGCCTTTTCGGTCACCGATACCCACAAATCGGTCAAGGTTACCTATACCGGCATCCTGCCCGATCTTTTCCGCGAAGAGCAGGGTGTCATCACCGAGGGCACCTTCGGCACCGACGGTGTCTTTGTCGCCGACAGCGTGTTGGCCAAGCATGATGAGCGCTACATGCCCAAGGAAGTTGCCGACGGGCTGAAGGCCAAGGGTGTCTGGCAGGAGAGCAAGAGTGAGTAACTCTGGCGGGAGAGCAAGGGTGAGTAGCGGGAATGGTTGAAACCGGACATTTCGCCCTGGTTCTGGCGTTCGCGCTTTCGCTGGTGCAGACCGTCGTGCCGCTGTTTGGCGCGCGGCTGAATAACCAGCGCCTGATGGCAGTCGGCGGTCCGGTCGCGGTGACCGGTTTTGCCCTGACGGCGCTGTCCTTCGCCGCACTTGCGAGCGCTTATGCAAGCTCCGATTTCTCGCTGGCGACCGTCTGGGAGAACTCGCATTCGCTGCAGCCGCTGATCTACAAGATCACCGGAACCTGGGGCAACCATGAGGGCTCGATGCTGCTCTGGGTGCTGATCCTGACCTTCTTCGGCGCGCTTGTCGCCGCTTTCGGCTCCAACCTGCCGGCGACGCTGCGTGCCAACGTCCTTGCGGTGCAGGGCGCCATTGGCGCTACCTTTTTCCTGTTCATCCTGGCGACGTCCAATCCTTTCATCCGGCTCAATCCGGCGCCCATCGAAGGCCGTGATCTCAACCCGATCCTGCAGGATCTTGGCCTCGCCATTCATCCGCCGCTGCTTTATCTCGGCTATGTCGGCTTCTCGATCTGCTTTTCCTTCTCGGTCGCGGCCCTCATCGAGGGGCGCATCGATGCCTCCTGGGCGCGCTGGGTGCGGCCATGGACGCTGGTCGCCTGGATGTTTCTGACCGGCGGCATCGCGATGGGATCGTACTGGGCCTATTACGAGCTCGGCTGGGGCGGTTTCTGGTTCTGGGATCCGGTCGAAAACGCTTCCTTCATGCCGTGGCTGGCGGGCACCGCGCTGCTGCATTCGGCCATCGTCATGGAAAAGCGCTCAGCGTTGAAGATCTGGACGCTGCTGCTTGCCATTTTGACCTTCTCGCTGTCGCTGCTTGGCACCTTCCTGGTGCGTTCGGGCGTCCTGACTTCCGTCCACGCCTTTGCCACCGATCCTACGCGCGGCGTCTTCATCCTGTGCATCCTGACGTTGTTCATCGGCGGCTCGCTGGCACTGTTTGCGCTGCGCGCCTCGAAATTGATGGCAGGCGGCCTGTTCCATCCGATTTCGCGCGAAGGGGCGCTCGTCGTCAACAATCTGTTCCTGACCACGGCGACCGCCACCGTGCTGGTCGGCACGCTCTATCCGTTGGCGGTCGAGGCTTTTTCGGCCGACAAGATTTCGGTCGGAGCGCCGTTCTTTAACCTCACCTTCGCCCCGCTCATGGTGCCGCTGCTGGTGATGGTTCCCTTTGGGCCGCTGCTGGCCTGGAAACGCGGCGATGTCTTTGGCGTCGCGCAGCGTCTGATGGTGGCATTTGCGGCCGCCCTTCTGGCAACACTGGTCACGGCCTTGTTCATCGACGGCGCTTCGGTGCTTGCCGCGCTTGGCGTCGGCCTTGCCGTCTGGCTGATCCTTGGCGCGCTGACCGACCTCGCCGTCAAGGCGGGGTTAGGCAATGCCGCCGCGCCGATCATGGTCAGGCGCCTGGTTGGTTTGCCGCGCTCGGTCTTCGGGACCGCTTTCGCGCATCTTGGCCTCGGCCTGACCGTGCTCGGCATCGTCGGCACGCTCTGCTTCGGCACGGAGAAGATACTGTCCATGCATGCCGGTGAAATCGTCGAAATCTCCGGCCGCACGGTGCGTTTCGTCGGGCTCTACCCCGCGCAGGGACCGAACTACAGCGAGGATCGCGGCCGCTTCGAGCTGATCGGCGTCAGCGGCAGCCCAATCGGCGAAATCAGCTCCGCCAAGCGTTTCTATCCCGTGCGACAGATGACGACGACGGAGTCCGGCATCAAGACCATCGGCCTCTCCCAGCTCTACCTTTCGCTCGGCGACGAGGGCAAGGACGGCTCGGTCGTGGTGCGTCTGTGGTGGAAGCCGCTGGTGACGCTGATCTGGGGCGGCGGCCTGGTGATGATGGCGGGTGCGGCCATGTCGCTGATGGACAGACGCCTGCGTGTCGGCGCGCCATCGCGCCGTCGCAAGCAGGCGGTGGCGCCGGCGGTCCTGCCATGAGGGCGAGGTTTTCACTGACATCGATTGTCCTGCTGCTGGCGTTGCTCTTCGTCGGCACGGCGCTGGCGGTGAAGCCCGACGAGATGCTGGCCGACACGGCACTCGAGGCGCGGGCGCGGGCACTGTCGGAAGGCTTGCGCTGCATGGTCTGCCAGAATCAGTCGATCGACGAATCCGACGCCGACCTTGCTCGCGACCTGCGTATCCTGGTGCGACAACGCCTTGTTGCCGGCGATACCGACCAGCAGGTGATGGATTATGTGGTTTCCCGCTACGGCGAGTTCGTGCTGCTGAAGCCGCGTTTCGACCTGCGCAACGCGTTGCTGTGGGGCACGCCGGTTCTGTTGCTGCTGGTGGGAGGCGTATTTATCGCTCTAAGCGCGCGATCGCACCGGACGCTGGCGACGAAATCCCTGTCAGCCGACGAGCAGGCGGCATTGGACGCGATCCTGCACCGCGACTGACAGCCCAGTCGCGCGCTAACATTACCAAAGTTTCATGTGCCGGAAATGGCGTCGTAATGTGCGCCGCTCTAATTCTCGTTTCTTGAGGATGCCGATCAAGGCGCGTCCGTTTGAAAGAGGATAAGAGATCCATGAATATTGCCCCCAATTCATATTCCCTCACCCGCAAGCGTCTTCTGGCTGCCGTCGCGTCCGTCGCTGTCGCCGGCGCGATCGGATTTGGCGCGCTGACCAGTGGAACCAGCCCCGTTCTGGCTGACGCCGTGCGTGTCGAGGCTCCGCAGGTCCCGAGCTTCGCCGATGTCGTTGAGCGCGTTTCGCCAGCCGTGGTCAGTGTCAAGGTCAAGGCCAAGCTGCAACCGACAGCCGATGACGGTTCCGACGATCAGGGCGGTTTCGACAATCTTCCCAACAATCCGCAGCTGCGCCGCTTCTTCAAGGAATTCCGTGGCTTTGGTGACCAGGACCAGGGTGGTCAGAACGACGAAGGTCACCGCCGCTTCGGCCACCGCGACCGCAACAACGATCAGCCGCGCCCGGTGGCGCAGGGCTCCGGCTTCTTCATTTCCGAAGACGGTTATCTCGTCACCAACAACCACGTCGTCGAAGAAGGCACCGCCTTCACCGTGGTGACCAATGACGGCAAGGAACTCGACGCCAAGCTGGTCGGCACCGATCCGCGCACCGATCTCGCCGTGCTCAAGGTCGATGGCGGCGGCAAATTCACCTATGTCGACTTCGCCGACGATTCCAAGGTTCGCGTCGGCGACTGGGTCGTGGCTGTCGGCAACCCGTTCGGCCTCGGCGGCACCGTTACCGCCGGCATCGTTTCGGCGCGCGGCCGCGATATCGGCGCCGGCCCCTATGACGATTTCCTCCAGATCGATGCCTCGGTCAACCGCGGCAATTCGGGCGGCCCGACCTTCAATCTCAACGGCCAGGTGGTCGGCATCAACACCGCCATCTTCTCGCCCTCGGGCGGCAGCGTCGGCATCGCCTTCGACATTCCTGCCTCGACCGCCAAGCAGGTCGTCGGAGACCTGATGAAGAATGGCGCGGTCCAGCGCGGCTGGCTCGGTGTCGAAATCCAGCCGGTCACCTCCGACATCGCCGAATCGCTCGGTCTGAAGTCCAACAATGGCGCCCTTGTTTCGAGCGCCCAGGATGATGGCCCCGGCAAGAAGGCCGGCATTACCGCAGGTGATGTCATCACCCAGGTCGATGGCAAGGACGTTGCCTCGCCGAAGGAACTCGCCCGCCTGATCGGCGCCTATTCGCCGGGCAAGTCGGTTGACGTCACCGTGTGGCGTGACGGCAAGGGCCAGACGGTCAAGGTCGATCTCGGCAAGCTGCCCGCCAGCGACAAGCAGGCGTCGGGCGACCAGCAGCAGCAACCCGCCGCTCCGGCAAAGCCGGACACGCTGGCCGATCTCGGCCTCACCGTCACCAAGTCCGAAAACGGCAAGGGTCTGGTGGTGACCGACGTCGACCCAGACAGCGCCGCCGCCGATCGCGGCATCCAGCCGGGCGACGTCATCACCGCGGTCAACTCGGCGGAGGTCAACGGCACCGAAGACGTCACCAAGGCCATGGCCGATGCGGTCAAATCCGGACGCAAGTCGGTGCTGATGCAGATCTCCCGCGACGACAACAACCGCTTCGTCGCGCTGCCGGTGGCCAAGGGCTGAGACGACTTTTCCAATGCGGCGGTTTCAACACCCCCGAGTCGCCGCATGGGAAAGCAAGAAGGAGAGCCCGTTAGTCAGTCATCGCGCTCTTCTTCAGCGGCAGCGGGCTTCCCATCGCCTGCTGCCGCGCCCGTATATGACTGCCCATCACGCCCTCGTGCCCGAAGCCGATTGGTTCGGTGGTTGCGGGTACCGACATGACCGGGAACCGGCATGTCCGGCGTAACGACGCCACGGAACAAAGGTTTTATCGCGCGCGCTCTCGATCCTCTTGATCGCGATGTGCTTTGGCAAAGGCTAAAATGCAGATGCCTGCTACTCAACCTTCCAGCGAAATCGCGTATAACGGCCCTATGAAGATTCTCGTCATAGAAGACGATCGCGAGGCTGCGGATTATCTGCAGAAAGCCTTCACGGAAGCGGGTCATACCGCGCATGTCGCGGGTGACGGCGAGACCGGCTTCGCGCTTGCCGATGCGGGTGATTATGACGTGATGGTCATCGATCGGATGATGCCGCGCCGCGACGGCCTATCGGTCATTGCCGCTCTCCGCTCCAGGGGCAACACGACGCCGGTGCTCATCCTGTCGGCGCTGGGCGAGGTCGATGACCGGGTCACCGGCCTACGCGCCGGCGGCGACGACTATCTCACCAAGCCCTATGCCTTTTCCGAACTTCTGGCGCGCGTCGAGGTGCTGAACCGACGCGCCAGCGCCAAGGAGGCCGAGACCGTCTACCGGGTTGGCGACCTTGAACTCGACAGGTTGTCGCATTCTGTCCGCCGGGCGGCGCGCGAGATCACGCTGCAGCCACGCGAATTCCGTCTGCTCGAATATCTTATGCGCCATGCCGGCCAGGTGGTGACGCGCACCATGCTGCTCGAAAATGTCTGGGATTATCATTTCGATCCGCAGACCAATGTCATCGATGTCCACGTCTCGCGGCTGCGCGGCAAGATCGAAAAGGGTTTCGACAAGCCCATCCTGCACACGGTTCGCGGCGCCGGCTACATGCTGAAGGGCGGCTAGGCGGCAGCATGGCGCTTTCCGTGCCCGCCATCATGAAGACGACGGCCGCACGGCTTTCGGCGCTGTATCTCCTGCTCTTCGCACTCTGCGCGGTGCTGCTCGTCCTCTACATGACTTCGCTCTCGGCGCGCATGTTGACCGCGCAGACGCAGGAGACCATCAACGACGAAGTGCTCGGCCTTGCCCGCGCCTATCAGCGCGGAGGCCTGCCGGTATTGGTCCGCGTGGTAGAGGCCCGCTCGCGCCAGCCCGGCGCCAACCTCTATCTGATCGCCGATGCCAACGGCCAGATCCTGACAGGCAATGTGCAGAGTCTTGAACCTGGTGTGATCGACACCGAGGGCTGGACGACCGAGCCGTTCTCCTACAAGCGTTTCGGCGAGGGTGAGCTTGATCGTCTGCGCAGCGGAACGTCGGACCAGGCGACGCCTCCTTCAACTGGCGATAATGCGCCGCCGCAGGCCGAAGGCGAAAAGGGTCACAACGCCATTGCCCTGGTGCTGCGGCTGCCGAACCAGATGATCATGCTGGTCGGCCGCGATCTCGGCGAACCGGAGCGGTTCCGTGCCGTCATACGCCGTTCGCTGGTGCTGGCGCTCGGCATGATGGGGGTGGGCGGCATCCTGATCTGGTTCTTTGTTGGTCGCGCGGCATTGAAGCGTATCGACGGGGTTTCCGAGGCAAGCCGGCGCATTATGGGCGGTGATCTCAGCGGCCGGTTGCCGGTGACCGGCGCCGGTGACGAGTTCGACCGGCTATCGGAAAACCTCAATGTCATGCTGGCCAGGATCTCCACGCTCAACGAAGGCCTGAAGCAGGTATCCGACAACATCGCGCATGATCTGAAGACGCCGCTGACCCGGCTGCGCAACCGGGCCGAAGCGACGCTTTCCGGCAAGCAGAAAACATCGGACTATCGGCAGGCGCTGGAAGGCACCATAGCCGAGTCCGACCAGCTGATAAAAACCTTCAACGCCATCCTGATGATCTCCCGGCTGGAGGCTGGGTATTCTTCCGAGCACACTAGCCGCGTCGATTTGGCGGCGGCCGTGCGTGACGTGGTCGAACTCTACGAGCCCGTGGCCGAGGAGGCTGGCGTTGCGCTGGACGCCGAGGTGAACGATGCTTTTGTCGTTGACGGCAACCGCGAACTGATCGGCCAGGCGCTTTCCAACATCGTCGACAATGCGATCAAGTACTCAACCGATTCCACATCCAAGCCGGCGGTCCGTGTGGCGCTCGAACGCACGCATGGCGAGATCAGGCTTTCCGTCGCCGACAACGGCCAGGGCATTCCCGACGAAGCCGATCGCGCCCGGGCGACCGAACGGTTCGTACGGCTGGAGAAGAGCCGTTCGCAGCCCGGTTCCGGCCTTGGCCTCAGTCTTGCCAAGGCGGTCATGACATTCCACTACGGCCGGCTTGACCTGTTGCCTGGCAATCCGGGACTATCCGTGGTCATGAGTTTCCCCGCGCGGGAGGATCACTAATGGCTGCCATTGCCAAGCGGAGCAAGACAGACTGGTTGGTGAGCCTGGAAACCCCGCTTGCTCCGCTCGACGAGGGCCGGGCACGGCAGGAGCTGTCCGAAATCGCGGACGCAGCGCGCGAAGAAGGGTTGACGCGGGCGGCCAAATTCCTGGCCGGCAAGGGGACGGCGCAGGATTTCCTGGCCGCCGTCTTTGACCTTTCGCCGTTCCTGCGCGATACGGCGCGCCGCCGGCCGCAAATCCTGGACGGCCTCTTCGACTTGCCGGTCGAGACCCGCCTGAAGGCGATCACCGCCGCGATCGACCAGGCGCCGCTGGCGGAAATGGTCTCGGAATCCGGCCTGATGATGGAGCTGCGCCGGCATAAGGCCGAGGCGCATTTCCTGATCGCACTCGCCGATCTTTCGGGCGAGGCTGAAACCTCGCTGACTGTAAGGCGGTTGAGCGATCTCGCCGACGCCTGCACCCGTGCGGCCGTCGATTTCCTGCTGCGTGACGCGCATGGCCAGGGCAAGCTCAAACTGCCCGACCTCAGTCCGTCGCATCAATCGGGCTGGATCCTGCTCGGCATGGGCAAGCTCGGCGCGCATGAGCTGAATTTCTCCTCCGATATCGACCTCGTCGTGTTCTTCGATCCGGAAGCGCCCGCCGTGGTCGATCCACTCGACGCCACCGATCTGTTTTCACGCCTGACGCGGCGGCTGGTACGCATCCTGCAGGATCGCACCGAGCACGGCTATGTCTTCCGCACCGATCTGCGGCTGCGTCCGGATCCCGGCTCGACGCCGCTCGCGATCCCCGTTGAAGCAGCGCTACGCTACTACGAAGCGCGCGGCCAGAACTGGGAACGCGCCGCGATGATCAAGGCGCGCCCGGTGGCCGGCGATCTCGCCGCTGGCGATGCCTTTCTCAAGGAACTCCAGCCCTATATCTGGCGCAAATACATGGACTACGCGGCTATTGCCGACGTCCATTCGATCAAGCGCCAGATTCATGCCCATAAGGGGCATGGCGAGATCGCCGTGAAGGGGCACAATGTCAAGCTTGGGCGCGGCGGCATCCGCGAGATCGAGTTCTTCGTTCAGACCCAGCAGCTCATCGCCGGCGGCCGCTTCCCGGAGCTGCGCGGCCGCGAAACCGTGCCGATGCTCGGTCAGCTCGCGGCTCGGGGCTGGATCACATCAGATGCGCGTGACGCGCTCGCCCGCCAGTACTGGTTCCTGCGTCGCGTCGAACACGCTATCCAGATGGTGGCCGACGAGCAGACGCACACGCTGCCGGAAGACGATGAAGGGCTGGAGCGCATCGCCCGCATGCTGGGCTTTGCCGACGCGGTCGTGTTTGCCGGGGCGTTCCGTGCCTCGCTGCAGCAGGTCGAGCGCCACTATGCCGCGCTGTTCGAAACAGCACCCGAGCTTTCGGCCGGCATCGGCAACCTGGTCTTCACCGGTGACGTCGACGACCCGGACACGCTGCGGACCTTGCACGGCCTCGGTTTTCAGAGGCCAAGCGATATCTGCCGCGTCATCCGCGGCTGGCATTTCGGGCGCTATCGTGTCACCCGGTCGGCGGAGGCTCGCGAGCGGCTGACGGAACTGACACCGGCACTGCTCAAGGCCTTTGGCCAGACGCGCCGGGCCGATGAGGCGCTGGTCCGTTTCGACGAATTCCTCGCCGGCCTGCCGGCCGGCATTCAGTTGTTCTCTTTGTTGCAGTCGAACCCCGCATTGCTCAGGCTGATGGCGACGATCATGGGCGCAGCACCCCGGCTGGCGGCAATCATCACCCGCCGGCCGCATGTCTTCGACGGCTTGCTCGACCCGGCATTGCTGACCGAGCTTCCCGACCGCGTCTATCTCTCGGCGCGACTGTCGGCCTTCCTCGAAGGCGACAGGGCCTATGAGGACGTGCTCGACCGGCTGCGCATATTTGCTTCCGAGCAGAAATTCCTGATCGGTGTGAGGCTGCTCGCGGGTTCGATCGATCCGGCCCGCGCCGGCCGCGCTTTCTCCGATCTGGCGGACCTGACCATCGCGGCTGCGTTGCAAGCGGTGACCGCAGAATTCGCGGTGCGCCACGGCACGATCGCCGGTGGCGTGGTTTCGCTGCTCGGCATGGGCAAGCTCGGCAGCCGCGAATTGACCGCCGGATCGGATGTCGATCTTATTCTGCTTTACGACCACGATGCGGATGCCGAGGACTCCGACGGTGAAAAACCGCTGGCGCCTTCGCATTACTACACCCGCATGACGCAGCGGCTGATATCGGCTGTATCGGCGCCGACGGCGGAAGGGGTGCTCTACGAGCTCGACCTGCGTTTGCGGCCGTCCGGCAATAAGGGACCGGTCGCCACCCACATCGATGCCTTCAAGAAATACCAGCGCCAGGAGGCTTGGACCTGGGAGCACATGGCCCTGTCGCGGGCGCGGCCGATTGCTGGTGACCCCAGCCTGTGCGGCGAGGTCGAGGCGGAAGTTGTCGCGTTGCTCAGCCAGCCGCGCGATGCGGCGAAGGTGAGGGCGGAGGCGTCGGACATGCGTGCCATGATCGAGCAGGAGAAGGCGCCACGCGACCTCTGGGACATCAAGCTGATCCCGGGTGGTCTGATCGATCTCGAATTCATCGCCCAGGTGGCTGTCATCACCGCGCAGGTCGAGGCCGGGCCGCGCGCCACCGGTACGGCCGAGATACTGTCTCGCCTGACGCCACATTTCGCCAATGCCGTGATCAGGCAGGACCTTGGCGATGCTTACGCCCTCTATCTGGCGCTGACCCAGATGACGCGGCTGTGCCTTACCGGACCTTTCGAACGTGACGACGTTCCGCCGGGGCTTTCGGATCTGCTTCTGGCGGTCACCGACCTGCCGGATTTCGGTGTGCTGGAGGCACACCTCAAGGAGACGTCGCAAAAGGTCAGGAAGGATTTCGACCTTTTGCTTCGTGCCGGGGCTTCGTGATCAACGAGCTCGGCCGCATCGGGGGTGACGATGCAACAGGAGAAAACCATGAGAAAGACAACCAAGCTCGCAATTGCCTTCATCGCCCTGGCCGGAGCTGTCGGCGGCGGCGCCTATGCCGAGAATGTCGACAGCGCAACCATGCGTGAGCGCACCATGATGCGGCTCGACAAGGCGATGAAGGACAATAACGGCACTATCACCTTCGACCAGTTCTCCGATGTCATGGACGCGCGGCTCAAGAAGCTCGTGGCTGACAATGGCGGCAAACTGACTGTCGCTCAACTCGCCGACGCACTGGAGAAGGCGCGCTTCGAACGTATGGCAAGGCGCATCATCGCCCATTACGACAGCAAGGGCGACGGCACGCTGACATCAGATGACATCAGCGGCCGCGAAAAGAAGCTTTTCGCGATACTCGACAAGAACAATGACGGAAAGATCGAGAACCGCGAGCTGCCGAAGAGCGGGCGCTTTGGCCGTCATCGTCAAGGAGGCGACGACGAAAACGGCATGCAGTGAGGCTGGCTGACGCAGGCTCCGGGCCGTCAGCCGGAGCCTGCCGCTCAGGCCGCGGCTTTGACCGCAGGCGGAGCCTTCTTCACCGGAATGCGCACTGACACGATCGTGCCGACGCCTTCGGTGGAACGGATCTTCAGTGCGCCGCCTTGCAACTCGGCCAGCGAGCGGGAAATGGCAAGGCCAAGTCCGGAGCCGGCATGGTTCTTGGAAAACTGGTTCTGCACCTGCTCGAAGGGGCGCCCGAGCTTGCCGAGCGCTTCCTTCGGGATACCGCAGCCATTGTCCTCGATCGTCAGCACCAGCGCGCCTGACGTGTTGCGGGCCCTGACCGATATGTGGCCGCCTTGGCCGGTGAATTTCACCGCGTTGGACAGGAGGTTGATGACGATCTGCTTGATCGCCCGGCGATCGGCGAACAGCGTCAGCGCGTCGGCGATACGCGTTTCCACGGTGATCGCCTTCTGCGCCGCCTGCAGCGACACGACACGCACGGTTTCGCTGATCAGCGGACCGAGATCGATCTGTTCCTGGTCCAGCGAGAACTGGCCGGCCTCGATCTTGGACATATCGAGAATGTCATTGATGACGCCGAGCAGGTATTTGCCGCTGCTGTTGATGTCGGTGGCGTACTCCTCGTAGCGCTCCGACCCCAGCGGGCCGAACAGCCTTTGTTCCATCAGTTCGGAGAAGCCAATGATGGCATTGAGCGGCGTGCGCAGTTCATGCGACATGTTGGCCAGGAATTCGGATTTGGCCCGGTTCGCCGCTTCGGCGCGCTCGGTTTCCTTCATGTATTTGCGGTTGAGGTCGACCAGTTCGCGCGACCGTTCCTCTTCGGCCCGCCGTGCGAGGCTGAGATCATGGATCGTCGCCATCAGCCGGCGCTCGCTGTCGACCAGCTTTTCCTGATGCAGCTTGATCTGGGTGATGTCGGACCCGACCGAGACGATGCCACCGTCCCTGGTCCTGAGTTCGTTGACCTGCAGCCAGCGGCCGTCGGACAGCTGCCGCTCGAACGTGGCGCCGCCCTGCGGGCCATTGGTGTTGGCAAGCCGGCGCTCCGAAGCAAAGGCCAGCATCCGCTCTTCCAGCGACACGCGCGTCACACCTGGCATCACGTCGCGATCCGAGAGCCCGTTGTCCTGCTGGTATTTGGAATTGCACATGATCAGGTTCTGAGCCGAATCCCACAACACGAAGGATTCATTGATATTTTCGATCGCGGTCCTGAGGCGAAGATCGGCCGCTTCGGAGCGCAGCGCCAGATGCCGTTGCTCGGTGACGTCGACCGCGATGCCGATCAGCTGGATCTCCGGCGCTTCCGGATCCATGACTTGGGCCCGGGCGCGCATCCACACCCACTGGCCATCGGCATGCCGCATCCGGAACACCTGGTCGATGTGATCGATCTCGCGTGCGACGATCCTGTTGGCGAGCTCGAACAGGTCGCCGTCCTCGGGATGAATGATCTCGTCGACCTCGCCGAACGACAGCATCGTCTCGCAGGGTTCGTAGCCGAGCATGTCGTACATCGAGCGCGACCAGTACATCTTGCCGCGCACCATGTCCCAGTCCCACAGGCCGCAGCGGCCGCGAACCAGCGCCATGTCGACACGCTGATGCGCTTCGAGATAGATGCGGTCGGCAGCCTGCGCGCGCGCCGCCTGTCCGAAATAGGCATACAGGATGATGATCAGCACGCCGGCCGTCAGCACGAACAGGGTGACGTTGAGCGAGACGGTCTTGCGCCACGTGTCGAAGACCGCTTCCTGCGGCACCAGAGCCGCGGCGGCTCCCTTCCTGTCCTTGGACAGGCTGACCGCCGCGTACCAGTCCTCACCGCCGATGTTGACCTCCATGACACCGGCGCGATCGCCGAACATGAACAGGGGTTGGCCGCCCTGGACGAGGCCGTCGAGCGAATGGCCTTGCCAGGGCACAGAACGTGGTGTCACCGCGGTGATCTTGAAGGCACTGTCGGTGATGACGAGCACATGGCTGCGGCCCATCGCGCCTTGGCGGCTGGTGGTCTCCAGCAGGTCCTGGGTGGCGCCCGGCAGCGTGTCCGATGTCGTGGCGAGCGAGCTGGCGAGCTGCGCGGCGCCCAGCGTCAGGATCGCCTTGGCATCGCGCTCGATGTCGTCGCGCTCGTTCATGAGCGAGAGCACGCGCAACGCCGCGATGACGAGGAGGAAGATGACGATGAGGGCTGGTATCGACCGGCGCAAAAGCGGTTCAGCCGCCAGAAGACGCTTGTAGGCTGGTTCGGCGATGAGCCGCGTATTCCCGGCAAGGCCGTCGCTGCGCGTCTCGCGACGCGCAAAAGCTATCCCTCCGGGCGCGCCCCACGCGTCCGCCTTCGCCATAAATGGCACTCCCCGATTTCCAGTATGCCACATTTCTATGTGCTGGTGATCCGGCAACACCGCACTTCCGAATCGCCATTAAAGAATCAAAGGTGATTCGCCTTGTCCAGTGCTCCGGCGAAAAAAGATTAAAAATCGACTAAAATACCGGACTTTGGCGGTGAGGCGGCTTGGCCTTCTCTCGTACCGGACAAGGCAGGGGACGCCTATGCCAGTGTGCGCTCGACAATGTCGCGCAGGTCCGCCGACAGGTTTTCGGTATTGGCGATCGAAACCAGCGCTTCCCTGGCCTTGGCTTGCCGGCCCGGTTCGAGAGAACGCCAGGACCTGAGCGCCGTCGCCAGCCTAGCCGCCACTTGCGGGTTGCGCTTTTCGACCTCGAGCACCGTCTGCGCTAAGAAACGGTAACCTTCGCCGTCGGGGCGATGGAAGCCGGTCTGGTTGGCGCTTGAGAATGTGCCGATCAGCGAGCGCACCCGGTTCGGGTTGCCCATCGAAAACCCCGGATGAGCGGTCAGGGACCGAACCGTGTCGACAGCCTGCGGCCCCGGCACGCTGGCCTGGATCTGGAACCATTTGTCCATGACCAGCGGGTCGGATGCATATGTCTTTTCGAAAGCCGCCAGCGCCTTTTTCGCCTCTGGCGATCCGTGGTGACGATGCGCGAGAACGGCCAATGCGGCCGCGCGGTCGGTCATGTTGGTCGCGCACTGGAAATGCCCGGCCACCAATGCCGCCCCGCCAGGCAGCAGCGAGAGATAATCCAACAGAATGTTGCGCAAGGCGCGTCGTCCCGCGCTCGCCGCGTCGGGGCTGAAGGCGTTCTTGTCTGCAAGGCTGTCGTAGAGGCCGGAAAATGCCTCGCCATTGGCCGTGCCGATCGCCAGCGCAAGCGCGTGGCGGGCGGTATGGATGGCGTCGGGATCGATGTTCTTACCGATGTCACGCGCGATGTCGGCGTCGCCAGGCAGCGCCAGGGCAAGGGCCCGATAGGCCGGCTCCAGTGTCTCGTCGCTGGCGATGCTGCCGGCAAGCTCGGTCAGCCGTGGGGCGAAGTCCGGCTGCTTGCCGCCGAGGATCTGGCGGAAGGCAGCGATCAGCGCATCGGTGAGCAGCGTGTTGAAGGCCTGCCAGCGCGAGAAGGCGTCGCTGTCATGGCGGGCGAGGAAGAACTGGTCGGCAGCCTTCTGCTCGACCGATAGCGTCACCGGTGCCGAAAAGCCGCGGTTGAGTGACACCGCCGGTCGTTCGGCAACGCCAGAAAAACGCACCGTGTGGCGGCGCTTGCGGATATGGATGACGCCGTCCTCGACGCTGGCGCCCTCGACGCCGCTATATCGAACCGGCTTGCCGCCGGCGCCGATCAGGCCGAAGGCGAGCGGGATATGCATCAGCCGCTTGCGGCTTTCCGACGGTGTCGGCGGCACCGACTGCTCGATCTCGAGCGTGAATTCCTGTGCGGCCGGATTGTGCGTCGAACTCACCGTCAGGTTGGGTGTACCAGCCTGGTGATACCAGAGCGCGAATTGCGAAAGGTCGCGGCCGGACGCCTCCTCGAACACTTTGATGAAGTCCTCGATGGTCGCGGCTTCGCCGTCGTGGCGTTCGAAATAGAGGTCCATGCCGGCGCGAAAGACCTCGGCCCCGAGAATGGTGCGGATCATGCGCACCACTTCGGAGCCCTTTTCGTAGACCGTCGCCGTATAGAAATTGTTGATCTCGCGGTAGCGGCGCGGCCGCACCGGGTGCGCCAGCGGTCCCTGGTCCTCGGGAAACTGGTGGGCACGCAGCGTGCGCACTTCGGCGATGCGCTTGACCGCGCGCGAGCGCTGGTCGGCGGAGAATTCATGATCGCGGAAGACCGTCAGCCCTTCCTTCAGGCAAAGCTGGAACCAGTCGCGGCAAGTGATTCTATTGCCTGTCCAATTGTGGAAATACTCATGCGCGATGATCGCCTCTATATTGGCGAAATCGGCGTCGGTCGCCGTCTCCTGGTCGGCCAGCACGTATTTGTCGTTGAAGATGTTGAGGCCCTTGTTCTCCATCGCGCCCATGTTGAAGTCAGACACGGCGACGATGTTGAAGACGTCGAGGTCGTACTCGCGGCCAAACGCCTCCTCGTCCCATCGCATGGACCGCTTCAGCGCGTCCATCGCGTAGCCGGCGAGCGCCTCCTTGCCGGGCTCGACATAGATACCGAGCTCGACTTTGCGCCCGGACATGGTCATGAAACTGTCGGCGACCTGCCCGAGATTCCCGGCCACCAGCGCGAACAGGTAGGACGGCTTGGGGAAGGGGTCGTGCCAGCTGGCGTAGTGCCAGCCATCGGCGAGATCGCCGTTTTCGACCGGATTGCCGTTGGACAGGAGCAGCGGCGCCTCGTCGCGCCGCGCCTCGATCCGCACCGTGTAGACGGACAGGATATCGGGGCGGTCGAGGAAGTAGGTGATGCGGCGAAAGCCCTCCGCCTCGCACTGCGTACAGTAGACGTTATTCGAACGGTAAAGGCCCATAAGAGCCTCATTGCTGGCCGGCGCCAGTTCGGTTTCGATCCGCAGTTGGAAACGACTTGCGGCCGGCGGCTTGAGCAGGGTCAGTTGGTCCGGGCTCGCCAGCAGATCAGCCGGTCTCACCGTCTTGCCGTCGATCTCGACGCGCTTGAGCGTCAACCCATCGCCGTCGAGCACCAGCGGAGCCGATTTCGATATCCCCTCGCGGCGCTCTACGGTCAGTATCGCGGTGACGACGGTGGCCTGTGGCGAAAGACGGAAGTCAAGGTTGGTTTCCGGAATGAGGTAGTCGCTGGGGCGATAGTCCTCGAGTTTGAAGACCTGGCCTGTGTCGGTGCGCATTCCCTGGCTTTTCCTGTCTTTTCCGGGGACCGGACATGTTTTGGCTGGTCCAAAAAATTCAAAGTCCGCGCTCTTTACACGAAACACACCCTCGACAAAACTGCGGCAGAGCCTAATTCAGGCCTTCCTTTCATCATAGCGAGGGCAGTCATGACCGCCGTCACACCGAAATTCGGGATGGGCGCTTTCGTTCGGCGCCCCGATAATTTCCCGTTCTGCCATTTCGAGACCCGCAAGGTGCCCTCGGCGGCGGGCAGAGACGCATTGCCAAAGTGACATCCGGGGCGGAGGCGCAACCAGAAACCACCGGCGGCCACGGTACGCTCAGGGGCATCGTGCTGAAGATCGTCTCCGTGGCGGTTTTTGTCGGCATGCAAACCTGTATCAAGGCGGCGGGCGACGTGCCTGCCGGGCAGATCGTCTTCTTCCGTTCCTTCTTCGCCATCTTCCCGATCATTGCCTTCCTGGCATTGAAAGGACATCTGGCCACGGCGTTCGTCACGAAACGTCCCTTCAACCACGTCGCGCGTGGCGTCGTCGGCGTCGGTGCCATGGGGCTCGGCTTTTTCGCGCTCACCAGGTTGCCGTTGCCGGAGGCGATCACCCTGAACTATGCACAGCCGCTGCTGGTCGTGGTGTTCTCCTCGGTGTTCCTTGGCGAGACGATCCGTGTTTATCGCTGGACTGCCGTCGCGATCGGCCTCATCGGCGTGCTCATCATTTCCTGGCCGGAACTGACGCTGCTCAATTCGGATCAAGGGCTGGACGACCAGGAGGTCCTGGGCGTCATGGCCGCGCTGGCGGCCGCGGCAATCTCGGCTGTCGCCATGTTGCTCGTGCGCAATCTCGTGCAGACAGAGAAGACGGCCACCATCGTGCTGTGGTTCTCGTCAACGGCGAGCGTGCTCTCGCTGCTGACGCTGCCCTTCGGCTGGCAATCGCTGACGCCGGCGCAAGCAGCACTGCTCATCATGGCTGGCTTTTGTGGCGGCCTCGGCCAGATTCTGATGACCGCGGCCTATCGCCATGCCGAAGCCTCGGTCGTGGCGCCTTTCGAATACACTTCGATGATCCTTGGCGTCGTCGTCGGCTATTTCGTTTTCGGCGACGTGACCTCGTCCGGCACGCTGGTCGGTGGTGTGATCGTGGTGGCCGCCGGCATCTTCATCATCTGGCGCGAACGGCAACTGGGTCTGGAGCGCACCCGCACCCGCAAGGCGGCCCTGCCGCAGGGATGATCACGACCGTTCCGTCCGCTCTTTCGCCAACCGCACCAACACCGCTCTTGTCTGTTCGTCGGCCGGGAAGAACGACTCGATCGCCAGTTCAGAAAGCGTCACATCCAGCGGTGTGCCGAACACGGTAATGGTGCTGATGAAGGAAAGCACCATGTCGCCATGGGCAAGCCTGAGCGGGTGCACGATGGCATTCGGCTCGATCGGCGCCGGCCGGCTGCTCTTCAGGCCGGAGGGGTAGCCGCGAAGCTCTTGCTCCAATGCGATCAGCTCCGGGTCGCTGGCGGCATCGTTCTGTTGCTTCAGCCGTTCGAGCAGGTGGATGCGCCATTCCTGGAGATTCACGATACGCGGCGCGACACCACCTGGGTGCAGGCTGAGCCGCAGCACATTGACGGGTGGCTGGAGCAATGAGGGCTCGGAAACATCGGCCAGGAATGGCCCGATTGCCGCGTTGGCCTTAACCAGGTTCCAATGCCGGTCCACCGCCAATGCCGGAAACGGCTCATGCCCCTTGAGCACCATCTCGACCGCCGCCATTGCCGGCGCCAGCGTCCTATCGGTGAGCGGCCGTTCGCTGAAGCTCGGCGCGAAGCCCGCGGCCAGCAGCAATTGATTGCGTTGCCGCAGTGGGATCGCAAGCTGCTCGGCCAGATGCAGCACCATGTCGCGCGAGGGTGCGGCGCGACCGCTTTCGACGAAAGAGAGATGCCGCTGCGAAATTTCGGCTTCCATGGCGAGGTCGAGCTGGCTCATGCGGCGCCGCGTGCGCCATTCGCGGATGAGACTGCCGGCGGAGGTTTGAGGCGTTGTCATGGGAGGATGGTTAAGCCTCGGGCCAAAGCATTTCAATTACCTGCGAGGTCATCGCTAGGAGAGCGCCCGCAGCTTCGCCTTCACCTCGAGAAAATCCCGCCACGCGAGCTTCTTGTGTGCGGGCGTCCGCAAGAGATAGGCCGGGTGCAATGTCGGCATGGCCGGAATAGCAATGCCGGACGCCGTGGTGTGGACGCGCCAGTTGCCGCGCAGCCGCAGGATTCCTTCCGAGGTGTTGAGCAAGGTCTTGGCCGACGGACCGCCGAGATTGATCAGCACCTTGGGACTGACCAGCTCGATCTGACGCTCGATGAACGGTCGGCAGATCTCGGTCTCGTGCGGCGTCGGCGTGCGGTTGCCAGGCGGCCGCCAGGGAATGACATTGGCGATGTAGACCGAGCCTCGGTCGAGCCCGATCGCGGCCAGCATGCGGTCGAGCAGGCGGCCCGAGCGGCCGACGAAGGGCAATCCTTCAATGTCCTCGTCGCGGCCGGGGGCTTCACCGACCAGCATGACAGCGGCTTGCGGGTTGCCGTCGGCGAATACCAGGTTCTTGGCGGTGGCCTTGAGATTGCAGCCCTCGAAAGCGGCCATGTGCTGGCGCAGCTCGTCCAGGGATGCCGCCGCGTTCGCCAGTTGGCGCGCCAGCGCCGCCTGCGCCTCGTCGGGCACGGCCGAGGTCGACGGGCGCGGGGCCGGAGCATCCGGCACGGCGCGCCCATCGAGCCGCGGCGGAGCCGCGGGCGGCTGCTCTGGTGCGCTGCTTTCGCGTGGCGTCGCCGTCGGCATGCGCTGCGCCGGCTTCGGCGCGGCCTCCGCGAACCGGTTTACCGGCGCATCCTCCAAAGCCTCGTCAACACCCGCGCTGGCATAGAAGGCGAGCAGATCGGCGAAATCGACCGGATGGTTGGGAGAGGCGGCAGTCATGGCCGCACCATCGTCCGGGCGGCGCCAATTTGCAACCTCGGGAAGGCCGTGGCGGCAGCCAATCCCGCTGCCAAGGAGACGTCGCGGTCTAGCCAGTGGGTATGCGTGGATCCTGCACGAGATAGAAGGTCCATCGCGGCGTGTAGTCGGTCATCAGGAATTCGAAGCGGGCGATCTTCAGCGGATCGACCTTGCCGTTCTTGAACAGCAGCCGATCATAGGGTTCGAACTCGCGATCGAAATCGGCGAAATTGCTCGACCAGATATTGTCAGGTGTCTTGTTGCGCTGGTCGAACGAAAGCCCGTCTCCGAACACGCTTGGCTGGTCCAGTATTTCCTGCAGCTCGAACTGGAATTCAATCCAGCCCTGGCCGCTGTTGTTGAGCACGTCTATGCGCATATACATGATGCCGTTGGCGAACTCCCCCGCCTTGCCGAATGTCTGGATCGGCTTTGTGGTGCGGATGGTCAGCGTCACAGGTGTCGCCGAATTCAGCTCTTCGGTGATAACAAGCGGATCGTCCTTGGTTCCGATGCCGGAGGCCCCGGTGATGCGGAAACCGCCAAGCTCGTCGGAGAATGAGTACGCGCCTGTCGACCAGACCTTCACTTCATCGGCGACGGCATGATCCGGCGCCAAAGCCAGAAGGGCCAAAGTAATCGCCCGGCAGGCCCGGCCGGGCGTTGATGGAAAGCGCGTCGAAGAGAAGCCGCCTGGCCCGGGAATGCGCATGGCGGGAAGTATGGCCGATAAGCAAGCCGTCGAACAATAAAAAACGCAAGTTTGGCGGGTCGCGCCGCGCGGAAGCGGCTTGCCTGCCGCGGAATGCGCGACTTTTTGGCCAAATCCGCATTGTCACGTATGCGCCGGTTTCCTGTCGCCAAATGATGCGCTATGCAGCGCAAGAGCCAGCAAGATACGCCAACGGCGGCAAGCCAGTGCGGAGGGGTTGATGAGCGATATCGAACGCGAAAGCATGGAATTCGACGTGGTCATCGTCGGTGCCGGACCGGCCGGCCTTGCCGCGGCCATCCGCCTCAAGCAGGTCAATCCCGAGCTCTCGGTCGTCGTGCTGGAAAAGGGCGGCGAGGTCGGCGCCCATATCCTATCGGGTGCCGTCGTCGATCCGATCGGCATCGACCGGCTGTTGCCCGGCTGGCGCGAGGAGGATGGTCATCCCTTCAAGACGCCGGTCACGGCGGACCATTTCCTGGTGCTCGGCCCCGCCGGCTCGTTCCGCCTACCCAACATCCTCATGCCGCCGCTGATGAACAACCACGGCAACTATATCGTCTCGCTGGGGAACGTCTGCCGTTGGCTGGCCGGCAAGGCCGAGGCGCTTGGCGTCGAGATCTATCCAGGCTTTGCCGCGACCGGCCTGCTCTACAATGAAGAAGGTGCCGTCACCGGCGTCGTTACCGGAGACATGGGCGTCGAGAAGGATGGCACGCACGGTCCGGGCTTCGCGCCGGGCATGGCGCTGATGGGCAGGTATGTGCTGATCGGCGAGGGCGCGCGCGGTTCGCTCGCCAAGCAGTTGATCGCCAGATACAAACTCTCCGATGGCCGCGAGCCGGGCAAATACGGCATCGGCCTCAAGGAACTCTGGCAGGTCAAGCCGGAGAACCATCGGCCCGGTCTGGTGCAGCATTCCTTCGGCTGGCCGCTCGACATGAAGACCGGCGGCGGTTCGTTCCTCTATCATCTGGAGGACAACCAGGTGGCTGTCGGCTTCGTCCTCCACCTCAACTACAAGAACCCTTATCTGTCGCCCTTCGAGGAATTCCAGCGCTTCAAGACCCATCCGGCGATCGCAGGCACATTCGAGGGCGCCAAGCGCCTGGGCTACGGTGCGCGCGCCATAACGGAAGGTGGTTGGCAGTCGGTGCCGAAACTGTCGTTCCCGGGCGGCGCGCTGATCGGATGCGCGGCGGGCTTCGTCAATGTGCCGCGCATCAAGGGTTCCCATAATGCCGTGCTGTCCGGCATGCTGGCGGCCGATCATGTCGCCGAGGCGATCGGCGCCGGCCGTGCCAATGACGAGCTTTCCGCCTACGAAGAAGCCTGGCGCGCGACCGACATCGGCAAGGACCTGAAGAAGGTGCGCAACGTCAAGCCGCTATGGTCGCGCTTCGGCACTGTCATAGGCGTCAGCCTCGGCGGCCTCGATATGTGGCTGAACACGCTGTTCGGCGTCTCGCCCTTCGGCACGCTGAAGCATGGCAAGGCCGACTATGCCACGCTCGAGCCTGCCGCCCAGCACAAGAAGATCGCTTATCCGAAGCCGGATGGCGTGCTCACCTTCGACCGTCTCTCCTCGGTGTTCCTGTCCAATACCAATCACGAGGAAAACGAGCCGGTGCACCTCATCGTCGGCGACATGGCGCTGCAGCAACGGTCCGAGCACGATGTCTTTGCCGGACCTTCCACGCGCTATTGTCCGGCGGGCGTCTATGAGTGGGTGGACAAGGATGGCAACGCCGCCGCCGATCCGCAAGCCAAGGACGTGCGCTTCGTCATCAATGCGCAGAACTGCGTCCACTGCAAGACCTGCGACATCAAGGACCCGAACCAGAACATCAACTGGGTGCCGCCGCAGGGCGGTGAAGGACCGGTCTACCAGGGTATGTGAGCGGCGGCGGACCTCGTCTGTCGCCGCAGGGGCGGCCGTTTCAACCAAGCCCGTTGAAGCGCCGCTCGGAGTATGGTCTCATGGCTTCCGGAGAGGAGGCGGACATGCGCCCGAGGAATCTGACTATGATCGCCGCAGCCGGCATGCTGGTCTGCGCATCGGCTGCTTCGGCCGACACAAAGCTCACCGTGCATATCCGCAGCTATGACGTTGCCGGCAGGACCGGCGCCGCCCTTGTCGAGGCGATGGACCGATTGGGGCCCAAGCACGGCTATATGGCGCGCGCCATCGCCGAAACCGGCTACACCACGCACTGGGATCTCGATGTCGCCCGTCAGGATGGGACCTGTCGCCTGCGCCAGGCCAACGGGACGCTCGACGTGACCTACACTTTCCCACGGCGGCTCTCGCCAACAGATCCAGGCCTGCGCAAGCGCTGGGACCGGTTCATGGCCGGCGTGCGCAAGCATGAGCATACGCACGGCCGCATTGCGGCGCGGATGATGCGGGCCACCGAAACCGCGCTTGTCGGGCTGAAGCGTCCCGACAACTGGTTCTGTGCGGGCACGCACGTCGAAGCGAGGCGGCGGATCAACGCCATCTATGCCGAATACGAAGCCAGGCAGAATGCGTTCGATGCGCGCGAGCATCGTGATGGCGGCCATGTCGAGCACCTGGTCGACGCGCTGACCAGACCTTGAAGGCGTCGTTGGCGTCTAGAGCAAAGTGCGTGGCGGTTTTCCCGGGCAAAGCGCGCAGCGCTTTCCTTGGGAAGTGCGTCGAAATGTCGAAATAAAGAGTTAGAGCGGTTCGGTGATTCTAACAACACTGAACCGCGCTTGCCCATTCGCGATGGTGCCCCGTCTTGGGACGGCGAAGCATCAGCCGCGCGGCTTACCTTGGAGATCGTGTGCCGCGAGCGCGCTCTCGTGCTCGTCATGCGGTTGCTTGTCGCCCGTGCGGACGGAGAACTCGACCAGCACCGGCAGATGGTCGGAGCCGGTATCCTCCAGCCGCGTCGAAGACAGGATGGTCAGCCCGCCCTTGCTGAACACCTGGTCGATCGGCAGGCCTGCATAGCGGCGCAGGAAATCGGGCAGTGTCCGGTGAATCCAGGTCGGGCCGGCTGAAGGCATGAGTGTCAGCCCGCCGAGAGCCGCGACCCGCCGCACCGCGGCACTCCAAGGCACGGCGTTGCAATCCCCGGCCAGGATCGCTGTCTCGCCGAGCTCGGCCAGTGGCTGCGCCAGTTCGCCAATCTGCCAGTATTGCTCCTTCGGCCAGGGCCAGGTCAAATGGATCGCGGCGACATCGACATCGCTCCCGCCAAAGTCGATGGTGGCGGTCGCCATCGCGCCGCGCGGCTCGCAACGCGGCGCGGTGTCGGCGACAAACGGCCGGCGCGACAGCAGCGCAACGCCGAACATGCGGTTCGGGTAAGGGCAGAGGATCCGGTAGGGATAGGCGCTGGCGATGTAGCCAAGCTCGGTCGTCCACATCGCCGACACCTCGTCGAGCGTGATCACGTCCGGATTGGTGCGGCCGATCAGTGAGAGCACTTTCTTCGGCGTTGGATTGTTGAAGCGAAGGTTCATCTGCAGCAGGCTGTAGACGATCTGGTCGGCGGGCTTGGCAACCGCCGGCTGCGGCCACAGCCTTGGCAATGCGCTTGCTGTCGTGACCAGGCAGGCGACCGCGAAGAGCAGTGCCGCGGCCGCTTGCAGCCGGTAGGAACTTGCAAGCAGCGGCAGCGCCAAAAGCGCCATCAGCACGCTGAGGTGAATGCGAAAATGCGAGAAGGAATCGAAAGCGGGGTGCAACGCGCCGAAAAACCCTGCCAACAAAGCGGCCGACAATGCCGTCATCGCCAGGAATGCCAGCCCAGCCATCATGTTCAAGCGCGCGCCTGTTGTCATTGAGGTCTTGTCTGCGAGGTCGTGTCCGCTGAATGCCGCCTGTCGATCAGTTCGATTTGCTTATCGGCCAAATTGCGGCCGAGCAAGACGACGAATTGCCTCGCCGAGCCTTCAAGCGACCGCCTACTGGAATGCTGTCTCCGAAAAGCTCCGGAGCTTGCGCGAATGCAGCCGCTCCATCGGCATCTCGGCCAGCTTTTCCATCGCCCTGATGCCGATGGTCAGGTGTTGCGCCACCTGGCGTTTGTAGAACTCTGTCGCCATGCCAGGCAATTTCAACTCGCCATGCAGCGGCTTGTCGGAAACGCACAGCAGCGTGCCGTAGGGGACGCGGAAGCGGAAGCCATTGGCGGCGATCGTCGCCGATTCCATATCGAGGGCGATAGCGCGCGACTGCGACAGGCGCTGCACCGGTCCGCGCTGGTCGCGCAGTTCCCAGTTTCGGTTGTCGATGGTGGCGACGGTGCCCGTGCGCATGATGCGCTTCAGATCATAACCCGACAGGCCGGTGACCTCGGCTACTGCTTCCTGTAGCGCAACCTGGATCTCGGCCAACGGCGGGATCGGCACCCACACCGGCAGATCGTCGTCCAGCACGTGGTCTTCGCGCACATAGGCATGCGCGAGCACATAATCGCCCAGCGCCTGGGTGTTGCGCAGCCCGGCGCAGTGACCAAGCATCACCCAGGCATGTGGCCGAAGCACGGCGATATGGTCGGTAATGGTCTTGGCGTTGGAAGGACCCACGCCAATATTGACCATGGTGATGCCACCATGGTTCGGCTTCTTCAGATGGTAGGCCGGCATCTGCGGCAGGCGCTGTGGCGCTACGCCTTCACTGGGAGCGCTCTGCCCGGACCGGGTGATAACGTTGCCAGGTTCGACAAATTCCGTGTAGCCTTCACCACCGTTTTCCATCAGGTCGCGGGCGCGGGCGACGAACTCGTCGATATAGAACTGATAGTTGGTGAACAGCACGAAATTCTGGAAATGCTGCGGGCTGGTTGCAGTGTAGTGCGTCATGCGGTGCAGTGAATAGTCGATGCGCTGCGCCGTGAACGGCGCCAGCGGCCGGGGCTCGCCGAAGGCGACCTCGAACGTACCGTTGGCGATCTGATCGTCGGTGCCGTCGAGATCCGGCACGTCGAACAGGTCGCGGATCGGCCGCTTGATACGTTCGGCATCAGCGCCGTCGACATAGGTGCCTTCCAGGAAAGCGAAATGCAGCGGGATCGGCGTGGTCGATTCCGAGACGGTCACCGACACGCCGTGATTGCGCATGATCAGCCGAAGCTGCTCGATGAGGTAGGTCTCGAACAGGTCCGGCTGGGTAACCGTGGTGGCGAAATGACCGGGCGTCGGCATGTGGCCATAGGCCTGGCGAGAGTCGACCTGGGTGAACGAACTCGTGGTGACGCCAATCTCGGGGTAGAAGGCCCGGTAGCGCTTGCTGCTGTCGCCGCCGGCGGCAAGGGCCGCGAAGGAATCGCGCAGGAACTTGGTGTTGCGGTCGTAGAGCACCTGCAGCGCGGCAACGGCCTTTTCGGCGTTGTCGAAGCTCTGCCGGCCAAAAGGCTCGGGCATGACGACAGATTCGATGGCTTGGGGATAGATTCGCTTTTCCATGGCCCAATATAGAGACTTGGGCGGCCGGTTGGGAGGGGTGTCGCCGCCGAAGGCGCCCAAAGCGCCCCTTTTTTCTTCAACCCCGCTGCAGGCTGACCAGCAGAACGAACCCGACGCCAGACTTTCTGAGCGCCGGCGCCTCGATCGTCGAGCCGGCATCGGCGCGCATCATCGGTACCGCCAGGACCGGGGCGGCCAGAACCATCAGGATAAGCGCCGCCCGCGGCAGGAGCCGGAGGGTCTTGAGAGTGTTGGCGGCGATGCGGTTCATGATGTCTGCGCTTTTCTTTTCGAGGTCCGGGCTATTTGGTTTCAGTGGCGAAGGTTGGTCGGGCAGGCGAGATGGCAGAGCCTGGAGGCTTCGTCCCAGGAGCGGGGGGAACGGCCCGCTTCGGCGACGAGAATGGCGAAGAACATTCCAAACAGGCTCATCAGCAGGCAGACGATGGTGAAGCGGCGAGCAAGCATTGGGTCTGTGTCTCCTTCAACACGCATGAGAATGCCCTGACGCCGCTGAACCGGCTCTGATGCCGGCGTTCATCTGCGGTTCAAATTGATTGACGCGACGTTGGCTGGGTCGCCGCCGGCCCCGGACGGCGATCGGGTGCGACAGTCAGCGCATCAGTAAAACGAAAACGGGGCCCGCCGGGCCCCGTTTTGAGATCACTGGGAAATGGTCGATCAGAGCTTGTGCCAAGTCTGGCTCTTGCAGATCAGTCCGCCGAGCACGCAGCCGCTCATCTTGAGCGAGGCGCCCGATAATGTCGCCTTGCCCGAATAGGTCTTGTCGTTTGCCGGGTCGGTGATGTTGCCGGTATATTTGTTGTCGCCGGCCGCCTTGAGCGAGCCGATGGTCTTGCCGGCATATTTGCCGGACTTGAGCGTGATGGAAAATGAACCGCCGCCTGAAATGGCCGCCGTGTCGCCTGCCTGCGTTTTCCAGTTGCCCTCTATCGGATCGGCCCACGCCGCGCCGCTCAGGATTAAAGTGGCCGCCAGGGCCAGGCTCACTTTTCGAAACATGTCTTCCTCCCTCTGGATAGCCGGCCGGATGCTCCGCCTCGCCGGTCTGCCGCTTACGCAAACGTAAGCTAATCCAGCTTCCGTCAAAACAAAAGCGGTGCCGCTACGGAAGACTTTGGCATTTTGAAAGCGCCTAAATTCGCTCTGTCGGCGCGGAAATGAAAACGATCGGCTCGTCGCGTTTGTTTCCCGTGGTTAGCGGAGTGTTGATTGCGGCCGTGAAAATTTTCGTCAAATTTGGCGAAAACCAGCCGAATTGCTGGCCCCGTATCGTTAACGAATTTCTGTGTTTACCTCTTGTTTTAGCTTTGTTTTCCTCAAATTAAGCACGCCATTTAACGACGGATTCAAGCCTGCGCGGCATTCTCGAAAGCATCGAAAGAGCGGCCCGGACAAGACAAACGGAGGCAGCTCTCGGGAGCCAGACAGGGGACTAAAATGGCACGTTTTGAAATGCTTGAAGCAGGCTTCGGCGCCATGGGGGCAACTGCCCAGGCCGACATTCTTTTCGAACTGGGCATGATGTATGCGACCGGCCGCGATTGCGAGACCGACGTCGTTGCCGCCCACAAATGGTTCAACATCGCCGCCATCAAGGGTTCGGTCCGCGCCGCCGAGCTGCGCTCGGAACTCTCGGCGGCCATGTCGAAGGTCGAGATCGCCAAGGCGCTGCGCGAAGCCCGCGAATGGATGACCATGCACTGAGTTCCGCCAGACGGGAACGCTCCGGCCAAGACCGCTGAAAAGACGGTCGGGCCAACAGGGATAGGCTGCGCAGACAGCCAGGCCACAGGCCAACAACAAAAAGGATGCGGCAGGCCGACAGGTCCAAGCCGCCCGACGAACCATGATCCCGAAAGTGGAATCGGGGCCTCGGCAAGATCATGGCCAACAGGAAGACAGGGTAGGTGGGTTGGGTTCACAGCGCGGGGGCGCCGGGGAAACGGCCTGACAGGCAAAAAAGCCACGACCAGCCGGAACAAGGCTGGCGTGGCTTTTTTGCTTGAATGAGGCCTGGCAGGCCCAATCGAGTGGCGCCAATGCGCCTAGACAGGTCCGATGAAGGATGAAATTGTCCCGCCTCTCTGGAAGAAGCGCGGCCGGAGCGGCCGCGCGTGAGTGGAGGAGTTCTATTGTCATGAAAAAAATGAGTATTTTGAGCGCGGCCATTTTCGGCCTGATGATGAGTGCGCCGGTCGCATTCGCCGACGACATCACCGTCTCGGTGGTCGGCCCGATGACCGGACAACTCGCGACCATCGGCGATCAGTTCAAGCAGGGCGCACAGGCCGCCGCCGATGCCATCAACGCCGCGGGCGGCGTCAACGGCTCGATGATCAAGCTCGACATCGAGGACGACCAGTGCGATCCAAAGCAGGCCGTGTCGGTCGCCAACCGCATCGTTGCCAACGGCGTCAAGTTCATCGACGGTCATGCCTGCTCCGGTTCGAGCATCCCGGCCTCGGCGGTCTACGCAGAAGCCGGTGCGCTGATGATGAGCCCGGCGTCCTCGAACCCGGTGCTGACCGATGCTGCGGCAAAGGCCGGCTGGCCGACGATCATGCGTCTTTATACGCGTGACGACGCGCAGGGGGCCTTCATCGGCCCTTGGATCGCCAAGAAGTATGCCGGAAAGAAAGTCGTCATCCTGCACGACAAGAGCGCCTACGGTCAGGGCGTGGCTGACGCTGTCAGGGCAACCATGAATACTGGTGGCCTCAAGGAAGTCTACTATGACGCCATCAACCCCGGCGAGAAGGACTATTCGGCGCTTGTCACCAAGCTGAAGGATCTCAAGGCCGATGTCGTTTATTTCGGCGGCTACCATCCTGAGGCCGGGCTGATCCTGCGTCAGTCGGCGGAGCAAAACCTAAAGTTCCAGCTGATCATGCCGGATTCGATCGCCTCGCCGGAGTTCTGGCAGGTTGCCGGCCCGGCCGGCGAGGGCACCATGTTCGTGTTCCCGTCGGATCCGCAGGCAAAGCCGGAAGCCAAGGCGGCCGTCGAGAAGATCAAGGCGGGCGGCTTCGTGCCGGAAGGCTTCACGCTGTTCTCCTACGCCGTGGTCCAGGCTTTCGCCGAAGGCATCAAGCGTGCCGGCGGCGACGATCCGGCCAAGGTTGCCGAAGCGTTGAAGAACGGCACGCCGATCAGCACCGTTGTCGGCGACGTCACCTTCGACGAGAAGGGCGACCTCAAGAATGCCAGCTACGACATCAACCAGTGGCACGACGGCAAGTACGCGCCGATCGCGCAGTAACCGCTCTGACAGCCCAGGAAATGGCCGGGTTCGTCCCGGCCATTTCTGTTTGCGGCCCGCGATGCGCTCCTGCTATCAACTGGTGGCTGAGTTCGACGCGCTCTGTTCCTCGACGAACCGCACCAGCACCGTCCCGTCAGTGACCTGCGCCCCTTCCCCGGCGATCTCGGCGATCACGCCATCATGCGGGGCGGCGATGGTATGCTCCATCTTCATCGCTTCGAGGATCAGCAGAATTTGCCCCTTGATCACAGCGTCGCCTTTCGCCACGCGCACAAGCTTGACGAGACCCGGCATCGGCGCGCGCAGGCTGCCGGAGGCGGCAGCTGCTTCATCGCTCCTGGCCAGGGGATCCGGCACGGTGAAAGCATATCCGGCAGCGCCTTCGAACACCGTGATGTGGGCGGGCCAGCGGGCGAGGCGGGGAACGGCGCGAAGATCATGCGAATTGGTGCTATCGTAAGGCGCATCGAGCGCCACCCGAAAGCGTCCGTCCGGCCGCATTGAAACCTTTGCCTGAATTTGCTCGTCGCCGAACTTCAGCCGCATGCGCCGCACCACGCCGTGGAAATGCGCATAGCCGGCAAGCGACGACCACGGGTCGTCCGACGACGGCAATGCTCCGGCACCCGAGGCCGCCAGGACGGCAGCCGAGATGATTTCGCCGGTCGGGGGCGCGACCGCCGTCAGCGCTTCCTGGTGTCGGCCGATCAGGCCGGTATCGACGTCGCCTGCTGCAAAATCCGGATCGGCCGTAAGAGCGGCAAGAAAAGCGGTGTTGACGGTGGAGCCGGCAATCTCGGTTTGCGCGAGCGCTGTGCGGAGCGCTTCCAGCGCCGCCTGTCTGTCCCCGGCATGGACGACCAGCTTCGCGATCATGGGGTCGTAATAGGGCGAAATCGCATCGCCAGCCCGCACGCCAGTCTCAATGCGCATCGCGGCTCCTTCTGGGGCAACGCCCGGGAATTTCAGGTGGTGCAGCGTGCCCGTCGCCGGCAGAAAGCCCTTGGCCGCGTCCTCGGCATAGATGCGCGCCTCGAAAGCATGGCCAGAAAGCGCGATCTCGCTTTGTGTCTTCGGCAGTTTTTCGCCGCTGGCGACCCGCAACTGCCACTCGACCAGATCGGTGCCGGTGACCATCTCGGTGACTGGATGCTCGACCTGCAGGCGGGTGTTCATTTCCATGAACCAGAAGCGGTCGGCCTTGAGGCCTTGCGAGGCGTCGACGATGAACTCGATGGTGCCGGCGCCGGAATAGTTGATTGCCTTGGCGGCCTTCACCGCCGCTTCCGTCATCGCCTTGCGCAAAGCCGGTGTCATGCCGGGGGCGGGGGCCTCCTCGATCACCTTCTGGTGGCGGCGTTGCGCCGAGCAGTCGCGTTCGTAGAAATGCACCGCGTCGCCGAAATTGTCGCCGAACACCTGCACTTCGATATGCCGTGGCTTGTCGACATATTTTTCGACCAGCACACGGTCGTCGCCGAAGGCGGCCTTGGCCTCGCGCCGGGCGCTGGACAGCGCCTCGGAAAAGTCATCGGGATGCTCGACGCGCCGCATGCCCTTGCCGCCGCCGCCGGCACGCGCCTTGATCAGCACGGGATAGCCGATCTCGCGGGCCTTTGAGGCCAGCAGCACGATTTCCTGCGCCTCGCCATGATAACCCGGAACGACCGGAACGCCGGCCTTCTCCATCAGCCGCTTGGCGGCGTCCTTCAGCCCCATGGCGCGGATCGAGGCCGCCGACGGGCCGATGAAAATGAGACCGGCAGTCACCACCTGGTCGACGAAATCGGGGTTTTCCGACAGGAATCCGTAACCGGGATGGATGGCCTGCGCGCCCGTTGCAAGAGCCGCCGCAACGATCCTGTCACCGCGCAGATAACTCTCGCCGACGGGCGAGGGGCCGATATGGACCGCCTCGTCGGCCATCTCGACATGCAGGGATCTCGCATCGGCATCCGAATAGACTGCGACGGTGTGCACGCCGAGCTTGCGCGCTGTGCGGATGACACGGCAAGCGATCTCGCCCCGATTGGCGATCAGGATTTTCGTGAACATGGAGCCTCCCGGATTAGGGTCGGGCGGCGCCATTCCGGCAGGCGCCTGCTTATTTGGACGCGGCGATCTCGCAGGCGCCGCCGTTTGTCACCTTGTAGTGGTCGCGCGTGGCCAGGCAGGATTTCATGGCCAGTTCCTCTGCCATCTCTTGCGACGGCGCGTTCAGTCGCGCGCCGCAGAGAATGTGGAGAGAAACCACCCTGGAGTACGGCGTGGTGGCATAGGCGGAATGGCCGGTGGCCGCGACATAGGCCTGGTAGGCCCTGGTGCATGGTGACTCCGGATCGCCATTCAAAGTCGGCGGGAAACGCTTGTCCCCCCCGCTTCCCGCCAGCGAGCCGGCCACGCTCGCGCCATGTGCCGCGGTTGGCAGTAATGCTGAAAGTATTAGAGTAGACACATTCCGTTAGTATTTCAGTTTCATTTGTACCCCATCCCTGTTTAAAAGTGCAAGATGAGAAATTACGAATATTATACAACGCGGCCAGATCTGCAGGGGAGGCTCTTGTTTTGGTGAACGCATGAGCGGCGTGGCTTATAAAGTTCATTCTTCACCCAATGTTGCAAGAATACGTCGGTATAATTCCGTCATGGCTTCGTCGAAGCAGCAGAAAACGACGGTTTCGGGAAGTGCGTTCTGCTTGATGAAGTCATTGACCTCAGTAGCGGCGACATTGGTCGCTTCGTCTTTCGGATAGTGGTACACACCGGTCGAAATGGCCGGGAATGCCACCGAGCGGCAGTCATTGGCGACTGCTAGTTCAAGCGAACGCCGGTAACAGGAGGCCAGCAATTCGGCTTCGCCCTTGCCGCCGCCCTGCCAGACGGGCCCGACAGTATGGATGATGTGTCGAGCCGGCAGTTTATAACCCTTGGTGATCTTGGCATCGCCGGTCTTGCAGCCATTGAGCATGCGACATTCGAATTCGAGCTCCGGCCCAGCGGCGCGGTGAATGGCTCCATCGACCCCGCCGCCACCGAGCAGCGAGGAGTTGGCAGCATTAACGATGGCATCGACCGCCAGCTTGGTGATGTCGCCGGTGTGAACGCTGATCCGGTCGCCCATAGCGCTCATCATCACATCCTGAACACGCCGAAGCGTGTCTCCTCGATCTCGGCGTTGAGCGCGGCCGACAGGCTGAGCGCCAGCACCTCGCGTGTCCTGGCCGGATCGATGATGCCGTCATCCCAGAGCCTTGCCGAGGAATAGAGCGGATGGCCTTCATGCTCGTATTTCATCAGGATCGGCTTCTTGAATTTCGCCTCCTCCTCGGCGCTCCATTCCCCGCCCTTGCGCTCGATGCCCTCGCGCTTGACCATGGCGAGTACGGCTGCCGCCTGCTCGCCGCCCATCACCGAGATGCGGGCGTTGGGCCACATCCACAGGAAGCGAGGTGAGTAGGCGCGGCCGCACATGCCGTAATTGCCGGCCCCGAACGAACCGCCGATGATGACGGTCACCTTGGGCACCCTGGCGGTCGCCACCGCCATCACCAGCTTGGCGCCGTCCTTGGCGATGCCGCCCGCCTCGTATTTCCTGCCGACCATGAAGCCGGTGATGTTCTGCAGGAAAACCAGCGGGATCTTGCGCTGGCAGCACAATTCGATGAAGTGCGCGCCTTTCAGCGCGCTCTCGGAAAACAGCACGCCATTGTTGGCGATGATGCCGACCGGCATGCCGTGGAGATGGGCAAAGCCGGTGATCAGCGTCGTGCCGTAGTTCTGCTTGAATTCATCGAATTCGGAGCCGTCGACAACGCGCGCGATCACTTCGCGCACGTCATAGGGCTGGCGCAGATCGGTCGGGACGATGCCGTAGAGTTCATCTGCCGGGTGAAGCGGCGGATGAGCTTTCTGTAAGCTCAGGCTTACAGCCTTGTTCCGATTCAGGTTCTTGATGATGCGCCGGCAGATGGCAAGCGCGTGTTCGTCGTCCAGCGCGTAGTGATCGGCGACACCGGACAGCTTGGTGTGAACATCCGCGCCACCCAATTCTTCGGCGCTGACGTCCTCGCCGGTGGCCGCCTTTACCAGCGGCGGTCCGCCGAGGAAGATGGTCGCCTGGTTGCGCACCATGATCGTCTCGTCCGACATCGCCGGCACATAGGCGCCGCCAGCCGTGCAGGAACCCATGACGCAGGCGATCTGCGGGATGCCGGCAGCCGACATGTTGGCCTGGTTGTAGAAGATGCGGCCGAAATGCTCGCGGTCGGGAAAGACCTCGTCCTGGTTTGGCAGATTGGCGCCGCCGCTGTCGACCAGATAGACGCAAGGCAGATTGTTCTGAAGCGCGATCTCCTGCGCGCGCAGATGCTTTTTCACCGTCAGCGGATAATAGGTGCCTCCCTTCACTGTGGCGTCGTTGACGACGACCATCACCTCGGTACCCTCGACGCGGCCGATGCCGGCGATCAGGCCGGCCGACGAGATCTCCTCGCCATACATGGACCACGCCGCGAACTGGCCGATCTCGAGGAAGGGCGAGCCGGTGTCCAGCAATTGCGCCAGACGTTCGCGCGGCAGCAGCTTGCCACGACCGACGTGGCGTTCGCGCGCCTCGTCCGAGCCGCCGCGCTCGACGGCCGCGGCCTTTTCAGCGATGTCGGCAACCAGCGCCCGCATGCGCTCGGCATTGGCGCGGAAGGTTTCGGAGGAGGGCGAAATCTGGGTCTGGAGGACAGCCACGCTACACCCCCTCCGCCATGATCTCGCGGCCGATCAGCCAGCGGCGGATTTCGCTGGTGCCGGCGCCGATCTCGTACAGCTTGGCGTCGCGCAAAAGCCGGCCGGTCGGATAGTCGTTGATATAGCCGTTTCCACCAAGCAGTTGAATGGCGTCGAGCGCCATCTGCGTCGCTCTCTCGGCGGCAAACAGCACGCAGCCGGCGGCATCCTTGCGGGTGGTCTGGCCGCGGTCGCAAGCGGCTGCGACGGCGTAGACGTAAGCGCGCGCGGCATTCAGCGCCGTATACATATCGGCAAGCTTGCCTTGTACCAGTTGGAATTCCCCAATCGGCTGGCCGAACTGCTTGCGCTCGTGAACATAGGGGATCGCCACGTCGAGGCACGCCGCCATCAAGCCGATCGGGCCGCCGGCAAGCACGGTGCGTTCATAGTCAAGGCCAGACATCAGCACCTCGACGCCGCGTCCTTCCTCGTGCAGCACATTGTCGAACGGCACCTCGACATCCGAGAAAACCAGTTCGCCGGTGTTGGATCCCCGCATGCCGAGCTTGTCGAGTTTCTGCGCCACCGAAAATCCCGGCATCGCCTTTTCGACGATGAAGGCGGTGATGCCGCGCGATTCCCTTTCCGGGTCGGTCTTGGCGTAGACAACCAGCGTTTCGGCGTCCGGGCCGTTGGTGATCCACATCTTAGTGCCGTTGAGCACATAGCCGTCATTGCGCTTTTCGGCGCGCAATTTGAGCGAAACCACGTCGGAGCCGGCGCCGGGCTCCGACATGGCGAGCGCGCCGACGTGCTCGCCCGAACATAGCGGCGGCAGGTATTTTTCCTTCTGTGCCGGCGTTGCCCAGCGGTTGATCTGGTTGACGCAGAGATTGGAGTGGGCGCCATAGGAGAGGCCGACCGATGCCGAGGCCCGCGAGATTTCCTCGACCGCGATCACATGGGCTAGATAGCCCATGCCGCTGCCGCCGAAATCGGGATCGGCGGTAATGCCGAGCAGGCCGAGCGCGCCGAGTTCTCGCCACAGATGCGCCGGGAATTCGTTCTCCCGGTCGATGTCGGCGGCGATCGGCGCGATCCTGTCCTGCGCGAAACGCCGGACCAGGTCGCGCAGGGCCTCGACGTCCTCGTCATGCCCGAAGCTGAGCGTGTTCGTGTACATGCCATTCCTCCTGCAGCATGACCCCCCGAAAATCGACTTCGTCTTTCGGCAAGGATCATGCGCGAAATTAAAGTGCTACAGCATACTTTGCGCATCCGAAGGGACGCGCGGCGCTGTAGTATCGGTAGCCATCCTCGCGCCGACTAGGCGCATTGTCATCGAAAGGTATGTCTCCGTTACCTCGGCGATGGACAATCGCTCGCCCGGCCGGAACCAAACGATGACGCCGGTCATCATCTGGATCAGCGCCATGGCCGTCAGGCCGGTGTCCTCGATGCTGAAAATACCAGCCTCGGCGCCATCGCGCAGGATCGAACGCAGTTCCTTTTCGTAGGCCGTGCGCATGCGCAGGATCTGTGTCAGCCTGTCGGGCGACAGGCTGCGCAATTCCATGTTCGATACATGCGTGGCGTGGCGGCGCCCGATATGAAAGGCGATGTGGTTGCGCACATAGGCGGCAAGCTGCCGAGCCGGATCCGCGCCGGCCGGCCTGGAGTGCTCCCACGCTTCGCGAAGCCCTTGCATATGGTCGCGCATCAGCGTGAACAGCAGGTCTTCCTTGGTCGGGAAATAGCGGTAGAGCGCGGCTGCCTGCACGCCGACCTCGGCGGCCAATTGGCGCATCGACATCGCTTCATAGCCATAGCGCGCAATCAGGTTGACCGCCGCCTCGCGGACTGCCGCTTCGGTTCGCTCGCCGTCTGATCCTGTGGTGCGTGCCATCATCGCCTCGTTGACGGCAGATAATAAAACGAACGTTCAATTAATTCAAGGGAGGAGAAATCCGTCTACGTCATGATCTTGAAATCTCCAGGCGTGGTCCAGGTCTCCAGCTCGTCCAGCTCGATCCGCGAGACAGCAGCGCCGGGCGGGCCTTGCCGAAGCCGTTCGATCATGGCCGCGACAGCCGCGTCGGCGCCGGTAAGCCATGCCGTAACCGAGCCGTCTCTTTCGTTGCGCACCCAGCCCAGCAGCTCGAGCCTTGTCGCTTCGCCTCGCGCCCAGATCCTGTAGCCGACGCCTTGGACCTTGCCATATATGCGCGCCTGCACTGCCCTTTTCCGGTCTTTCATGGCTCGCTCCCTTGCATAGAGTGTGGCGCAGCGCCGAACGAAGGCAACTGGCTTGAGGTCTATTCAATCGAGAACCTGGATTCTTTGCGGAAAATGGATGACTCGATCTAGTAAATGATTGACTAAGTCAATTTGATAGCGATCGTCTCTATGGCCTGGTAATTTCACGGGAGGCACCTGGCATGCGCGATCGGAATGGCTTGGTCCGCGATATCCGCCACTTCAACCGGTTCTACACCGGCCTGATCGGGTTGCTCACGAGACATTGATGCACAGCGCCTATACCCTGACCGAGGCGCGGGTGCTGTTCGAGATCGGCCACCGCCCTCGCCATAGCGCCACCAATCCCGGCGGCAAGACAGGTTTTCTGTCGCGAGCGTTTCGGCTCGATGTCGAACCGGTGGCCTCCGCGGTCGCCCGGGACCTCCAGGTGGATCCTGCCTATGTCGCGAGAATTCTTCGCAAATTCTCTGCCGCCGGCCTGACTGAAATGTGCACCGGTCCCGCACCTTTGCGGCCGCGCGTCCTATCGCTCACTGCGCGCGGCCAGGCCGCGCTTGCCGCACTTCATGCGGCCACGGATTGTGATCTTGCCCGCCTGACCGCGGGGCTGAATGACAGGGAAGCCGCGGAGTTGTCTGATATGCTGACGCGTGTCAGCCATCTGCTCGGCGCAGCGATGCCTCCCGAGCACCGCGAAGCGCCCTAGTTTCCGCGCGCCGCTGCCAATGCGCCGGGCAATTCCTCGGCGAAGATATCCAGTTCGTGGTCGAGACCGACACTGACGCGGATGCAGCGGTCGAGCCCTGGCGCCATCGGCTTGCGGATGAAGACGTCGCGCGACAACAATCCCTGCAGCACTTTCAGAGCGAAAGCACCGTCATGGCCGCAGTCGATGGTGACGAAATTGGTCGCCGAGGCGAGCGGCTTCAACCCATTCTGTTCGGCAATATCAGCGATGCGCCGCCGTCCGGCGGCCACCCGGGCCACCACCGTCTCGAGATAGACCTGATCGGCGAGCGCCTCGACGCCGGCGATCTGCGCCATGCGGCTGACGCCGTAGTGGTTGCGGATCTTCTCGAAGTCGCTGATCACTTGCGTCTCGGCCAACGCATAGCCGCACCGTATGCCGGCAAGTCCGTAGGCCTTCGAAAAGGTTCGCATGCGGATGACGTTTGGCCGCGAGATGTTGATCGGCGGCAGGGCCGAGGCCGGCCCCAGTTCGCCATAGGCCTCGTCGAGCACCAGCATGGTGCTTTCCGGCAAGGCTTGTATGAAGCCGATGACCTCGTCGGCTTCCCACCAGCTGCCCATCGGATTGTCCGGGTTGGACAGATAGACCAGTGGCGCCTTCTCCCTGACGACCGCCGCGAGCAGACCGTCCAGGTTTTCGCGATCGTTCTCGTAACGGACGGTCACCAGCCGGCCGCCGACACCGGCAATGTGGAAGTTGAAGGTCGGATAGGCGCCGAGCGAGGTGACCACCGCATCACCAGGCGCCACATACATGCGGGCCACCAGGCTGAGCAGGCCGTCGATGCCTTCGCCGACAACGACGTTCTCGACCGCCACATTGTGATGAGCGGCCGCCGCGACTTTCAGGTCGTAATTGTCCGGGTCACAATACATCCACTGGTCGCGCGCGACACTCTCCATGCGGGCGATGACGCGCGGCGAGGGGCCAAAGCTGCTTTCATTGGCACCGATGCGGGCACGGAAAGCGCGCCCGCGCTCTCGTTCCTGCGCTTCGGGGCCGACAAACGGCACCGTCGACGGGAGTGCGGCGATGAGCGGCGAGAGGGCAGGGCGCGTTGGCATGTCGAAAGCTCGCTTGGAAGGAGCCTTCTTGCTAGCGTGACCGGATGGTTGGCGCAAGGTCGCCACGTCCGCACCCGCGACCCTGGATTCCTTCGCCTCTTTTTGATAGCGAGACTCTATGAACAATCATCTCCCGCCCGCCTGGTCCAAGCACGTCAAGCCTGGCCCCACGCCGAAGCCAAGATCGCCGCAAGCCAATCCGCAGACGGCAAATTCGCTCTCACGTACACAGGCCGACGAGGCGCTGCTGGAAACAGGCATATGCCCTCCAGCAAGCCAAACGCCTCAACGAGGCTCAGGACCTGTGCCTTCAAGTTCTGTCGCGCACGCCAAACCACCCCCTCGCTCTTTAGATGTCATAGCGGACGTAGCCGCCGATGCGCAGGCAGGTTTCGGTGCCGGGGATGTAGAAGTAGCCAGCGCCATAGACGTCGCAAATCTTGACGTATTCAGCGGGTTCCGGCTCGGCGACGACGACGGCGTCGGCGGCGCGCGCACCGGAAACTGCGATCAGGGCCGCAGCGGAGCCGAGAAGAAGGCTCGTGATGTTCATTTTCTGACCTCCAGTCAGAATCGAACGAATTGGCGGCTGGCAGAGCGATAGCCGGAATCGCCAGGACCAGCAGCGTCAAATTATCTAATTGTTATTGCTGGAAATCTTGGCATCGACAGAGCTGTGCGATGCCCTTCCCGAGAGATGGGTGACAGTTCATTCCGGATAGATGGGTTACACTTTCGGCCCTTTGCAAGGAGAGCAAGGTGCCTTGGAAGGAGTGTAACGTCATGGACGAGCGGCTGAAGTTCGTCGCGCGGCTGCTGGACGGCGAGAAGATGGCCGTGCTTTGCCGTGAGTTCGATATCTCGCGCAAGACCGGCTACAAGATCCTCACGCGCTACAATGATAGCGGCTTGGAGGGGCTGACGGATCGATCGCGCCGGCCCTACCGCCATGCCAATCAGCTTCCGTTTCAAATCGAGAAGCTGATTGTGCGTCTGAAGCAAGACAAGCCGACTTGGGGTGCGCCGAAGATACGCGAGCGGCTGGCCCGGCTATATCCGGATGTGCACCGGCCCGCGATTTCGACCGTGCACGCCGTGCTCGACCGGCACGGCATGATCGAGCACCGCAAGCGAAGGCGCAACAGGGCGACGGGAACACCGCTTTCCAACGGCTGTCGGCCCAACGATCTTTGGTGTGCCGACTACAAGGGCGAGTTCATGCTCGCCGATCGGCGCTATTGCTATCCGCTGACGAT